>JBFMFJ010000276.1:0-5284 GCA_040752235.1 Candidatus Zixiibacteriota bacterium
GGTATGAATGTATAATTTCCCCGACAGACTGGAAACAGACATGATATTTACCTTCTCCCCCGGAGCCAGGGTGGTCTCAAGTCTTTTGCTTTCGGTTACATAACGATTGTCGTTCATTTCATAAAGCTGCGCAGGGGCCGTTGCCGCCGTCAAAAAAAATAAAAAAATGCCGTATAATATATTCCTGTATTTCATGGTTTGCTTCTCCTCGCAGTCAATTCATAAATTTCCTTCATCAATATAGAACCGGCCACGGCCGCATTTAATGATTCCACGACCGCACTATGTTCGATTCGTATACTGTAATCGGCCAGACTTCGCAATTCAGCAGAAATGCCCTCGGCCTCTGAACCGATTGCTAAGATAAGTCTCTTTCCCGCTTTAAATTTACGCATCCGAGTCCTTATATTTCCGCCACGCGGATCGGTAATTATGACAGCGTAATTCTGATGTTTCTTTAAAACAGCCGCGTCCGCCAAAGAACCCGCACTGACCGGAATACCAAAAATCGCGCCGGCCGATGACCGCACGACTTTCGGGTTGTACAAATCGACCGTTTCTCCGGAACCCAGAACAAGATCGAAACCGAAGGCCAGAGCCGATCTTATCAGCGCGCCGGCATTCCCCGGATCGGATACACCGTCAAGCATCAATATCCGGCCATACTTTCCGCCGGCAATTTCTCCGGAACCATATTGCGGAATATTGAAAAGGCCGATTAGACCCTGGCTTGTCCTGGCATCCGAAAGCTGATTTATATCTTTGGCGGCGATTTCCAGGCATTTTACGCCCTGTCTTTCGAATAATGAAACTAACTTAAGTCCCCGTTCATTCATTTCCGCCCGTGAATAATAAAGTGTCACCGGAAGGCTGTTGAAACGCAACGATTCTTCCAGCAAACGGACCCCCTCAGCCAGGAATTGACCGTATTGCGAACGACCCTTTTTGGTCAAAAGTGCCTTAAGTCTCTTTTTCTCTGCGGGACCCAGTTTCAATGTTATTCCTTGCATTTTCATCCACTGTCGCTTAATAATAACATAAAACAAAATGTATGAAGCATTAGGCAAGTGAAATCTGTCCTTTACATATTTTTGGCCTGGTCAATACTGTGGCTGGGAGTCTCCGCCGATACTACGCAGATTTTTATCGGCTGGGACGGCAAATCCTATTATCCGGTCGATCAGGGGCCGCGAATCGGCCTGGCCCTGTCAGGCGGCGGTGCCCGGGGGCTGGCTCAGGTCGGCATTCTTAAGGCTTTTGAGGAAACCGGTATCAATATCGGTGCAATCGCCGGAACATCAATTGGAGGTATAATCGGCGGGCTATATGCCTCCGGCTACAATGCCGCTGAACTTGACAGTATAATCAGAGAAATCGATTTTAACGAACTTTTCTCAAATCGACCCAAGCGGACAACGACACTTTTGACGCAACGGGAAGAAATGGAAAGATACTTGATATCAATACGCTTTGATGGCTTAAAACCGTTTATCCCCCAAGCGCTTACCAGCGGACAAAAACTGCTTGATCTCCTGTCGCGACTAACCCTGAGAGCCAATTATGTATCCGGCGGTGATTTTTCCAAACTGGATATCCCTTTCGTCGCCATTACCACTGATATTATTACCGGCGAAGAGGTTGTCATCGGCAGCGGGAATCTGGCCGATGCCATGCGATCCACAATGGCTTTTCCATTGGCTTTTACCGGTATTGAACTGGAGGAAATGCTGTTAATGGATGGAGGTATGGTCGACCCGGTTCCGGTCAATATTGCCAGGAATGTTTCGCCGGGTCTTGACCTGATTGTGGCCGTCAATACTACCAGCCGCCTGCTGACCAAGGATGAAATCAATGACCCGATCGACATTGCCAACCAGGTTACCTCCATCATGTCTATGGATAAATTACAGGCTGCACTTGACGCCGCCGATATAGTAATTGAACCCCCCATACCGGAAATACATTCGACCGATTTTCAAAGCATCGATACTTTGATTAATCGCGGTTATGAGGCGGGCCTTAAGGCCGCCAATGAGATTTATGAGCAGTGCAGTATCAGGTGCAGCCTTGATTCCGTGTATCTCGCCCATATCAGCTTCGGGGCTTCGGGACCATATTGGGATACTGCTAATTTTCCGTTTCATCCGGGAATGACAATTACCCGGGAAAGACTTCAGCAAGCGGCGAATGACCTATATATCAAGGAAAGACTGATATCAATATCGATAAAGGTTTCTTACGGCGGCAGGAAGGTCGATGGTTATGATGCTGTCGACCTGACAGTCGAGGCTTCGCCGTCACCGCCTATAAATGAATGTCATATTGTCGTCCAGGGAAATACTGTCTTTGACGACTCGACAATAACAAACTTGATCAATCCGGATGATGGGTTTATCAATGCCAGAGATTTACAGGATTTATCTTCGGATGTGGTTAATCTGTATAAACTCAGAGGCTATGATCTGGCGCATATTCGAAATCTGAGTTACGACCCGGCCACAAATAATTTGATGATAGATATTGATGAAGCCATAGTTAAAAGAATAATGGTGGTCGGAAATGATCGCACCAAAATGTGGCTGATAAAATCGAATTACCCTCAGGCTTTGGATTCTCCCTTTAATTCCAGATTGGCGGCTAAAGGCGTTGCCAATATATATGCCACCGACCTGTTTGACCGGGTCACAATCCATGTCGTCCCGGGCGCCGATGGCGCTGTCGCAAAAATTTCCGTTAAGGAAAAGAAATACACTCAAATGCGCGTCGGCTGGCATCTGCATGATGATTACAAGAATGAAACATTCCTGGAAGTCCTGGATGACAACCTGTTTGGTACCGGTCAGGAATTCCTGGCTCATGCCCAATATGCCGACCGAAGACAAAAATATGAGTTAACCCTTAAAGCAAACCGCTTTTTTTCTACCTATTTCACCTATCGTGTCACCGGATTTTATCACTATCTTGACCGCAAAATTTATAATGACGACGGCGAGTCTATCGCTCGGCGCGAGGAAAACAGGTATGGCTTTGACTTCACATTGGGGCATCAAATCGCCCGTTTCGGGACCGTTATTGGCGGCATCGGCTGGACCGATGTAGAGAATGAATTTTCTCCGGGAGGTGGAACCAGCCGCAGCAAACTAAGGACTATTTCTCTGCTTTCAAGAGTTGAAAACATAAACCGCTTTCCCTTCCCAACCAAAGGCAAAAAACACATCTTCTCGGCACAATTCGCCACTGATGTCCTCGGAGCCGACGCCCAATATACCAAGATTTTCAGTTCGGTCGAATCCTTCTGGCCGCTGCCGGCGGGCTTTAATTTCCACCCGACTATTTCGCTCGGTTTATCTGATGCAAAGGCCGGTATACCGGTTTCGGAAAGATATTACATCGGCGGACACTATTCATTTTACGGTTTCGCCTATGAAGAATTAAACGGCTCCAAAATGTTCCTTACCAATCTGGAATTAAGACTCAGCCTGCCATATCGTTTTTACCTTTACAGCCGTTATGACTTTGGCCAGGTTTATGGGGCCTTTGATGATATCAAACTCAAGAATATGCGGCACGGTTATGGTTTTTCAATTGCCCTGGATTCCCCTATTGGTCCCATTGATTTTGGATATGGTAAATCCGGCAATCACCCGGATCGCTTGTATCTTGATATAGGCCTTGTTTTTTAAAAACCCTCAGATAGAATCAGACCGACCTATTAAGGATTATTATAGTCTCTATTGTACCAAGGGCGGGATTTTCACACTTTATTTAATTCATTTCTTGACAACGGACGATAATTGCGTATTTTAATTAAGTATTTGATACTTTTTTACTTACCTTACCGCCGGTACCGCCGATATGAGGGGTATAGACTTCACGTAAACATATATGTGCAAAGCGCTTAATATTTTTTTATCAAAGGATCGAACAAAACATCAAACCACTTGTTAGGACTTGGGAAATTATCAGCAGGTTAAAGTTATAGAGGAAATCAACAAATGAAATCCAAACATGTCTCGTCATTTATAGCCGTCGTTTTACTGCTTACATTAATTATTGGCGGCTCGGCAATGGCCTCATCCTTACATCCCGATCTGGTTAAAAAACTTCGTGAGGAAGGCAGACTTCAGGAATATGTCGCAAGAATGACCGATGCTCACGCGCGCGGGGTTGATAATCCTGAGCGAGGCAGCGTTTTCGTGCCGTCGAAGTCGTCTTCACTCAGCACCAAAACGGTTGATACTATTCGGGCTATTGTCATTCTGGTCGATTTCTCGGACCAGCCTTATACGGCCGGTGTCGTAGCGGGGACTCCGGCAATGTTTGATTCACTGCTTTTTTCGGAAGGGCGGCTTAACCCAACCGGTTCCATGACCGAATTTTATGTCGAAAATTCCTATGGCACATTCTTCCTTCAGGGTGATGTTTACGGATGGTACAGGATGCCGCAGACTTATGCCTATTATGTCGATGGCGAGTCCGGATTCGGAACTTACCCTCAAAACGCTCAGGCATTGGCCCGTGATGCTGTCCTGGCCGCTGATCCCGATGTCAATTTCGCCCTTTATGATACTTATGGCCCAAGTGGAGTCCCTGATGGAGAAGTCGATGGGCTTTTCGTCATTCACTCGGGGCCGGGATATGAAGAAACCGGCGACGTTAACGATATTCACTCGCATCAGTGGAATCTGCGCACTGCCCTCAATCTGGATGGAGTGACTGTTTACTCATACTCAATGGAACCCGAGGAAAGGATCAATACTCATTCGCTTGTTGATATGGGCGTATTTGCTCATGAGTACGGACACGTCCTGGGATTGCCCGATCTTTATGATTATGACTATATTCCGGAAACCTCGGAAGGTCTCGGCAGATGGTCGCTGATGGCCGGCGGCAGCTGGAACAACAGCGGCCGGACTCCGGCCCAGATGGATGCCTGGTGTAAATCCTATGTCGGCTTCCTTGAGCCGACCAACGTTACCTCCAACATGATAGACGTTGAATTCCCACAGGTTGAAGATGAACCGGTGGTATATCGGGTGTGGGCCAATGGCGCTGTCGGCACGCAGTATTTTCTGGTTGAAAACCGCCAGCTGACCGGTTTTGATATCGCTTTGCCCGGCGAAGGATTGCTGATTTATCATGTCGATGAAACCCGGTGGGGAAACCTGGATGTCAATCACTACCAGGTTGCTCTTGAACAGGCCGACGGAAAATATGACCTTGAATTCTCACCGAATGACGGCGATGCCGGTGATCCCTGGCCCGGCGCTGTTAATAAGAGATC
>JBFMFJ010000277.1:0-5278 GCA_040752235.1 Candidatus Zixiibacteriota bacterium
AGCCATTACTTAAACTCAAACTCCGATTTTATCATGCAGGTATGATTCTTAATATGGTGTTCCCATTCGTTTCTAAACAGCTTTATGCACGATTGAATCGGCATTACCGCGGCGTCACCGAGTGGGCAAACCGTTCGCCCGAAAATATTTTCACATATATTTTCAATCTTTTCGATGTCGCCTTCTCTGCCTTCGCCGTGCTCAATCCTCGAAATCAATTGCTCCAGCCAGCCTGTCCCTTCGCGGCAAGGTGTGCACTTCCCGCAGGACTCATGTTTATAAAAATGAATCAATCTTTCAATAGCCCAGACCATACAGGTGCGATCATCGATAACAATGACGGCGCCGGAGCCAAGCATCGATCCGGCCGCCGCAAGCGATTCATAGTCAAGATGGGTGTCGATCTGATTGGGTAGCAGGAAGGGGGTCGATGAGCCGCCCGGGATAATCGCCTTTAATTTGCGTCCATCAGGTACACCGCCGCCCAGTTCATTAACCAGGTACGATAATGGCGTCCCGAGTTCCAGTTCATAATTACCGGGCCGTTTGACATGACCGGAAAGCGAAAAGATCTTGGTGCCCGGTGATTTTTCGGTACCCATTGATTTGTACCATTGCGCGCCGTTGTTAATCACATGCGGCACACATGCCAGCGTTTCGACATTATTTACAATCGTCGGGCAGGCATACAGACCTTCAATAGCCGGAAACGGCGGACGAATGCGCGACATACCGCGCTCACCCTCAAGTGAATTCAGCAGAGCGGTTTCTTCGCCGCATATATAAGCACCTCCGCCAGTATGCACGACCATATCAAGATCATACCCGGTTCCGAATATATTTTTGCCCAGAAATCCTTTTTTATAGGCCTGCTCGATGGCTTTTTCCATGGTCCTGTACGGTTTCACGAATTCGCCCCGGACATAGATGAAAGCCAGATGACTGCCGATGGCATAAGCCGCGATACACATGCCTTCGACCACCAGATGAGGATCCTGCTCCATCAGAACCCGGTCTTTACACGTCCCCGGCTCCGATTCATCGGCATTGCAGACAAGATACTTCGGCTTGGGGCTGGCTTTGGGTATAAAACCCCATTTGACACCGGCCGGAAAACCGGCGCCGCCGCGTCCACGGACTCCTGCTTCTTTGACCTGGGCAATGACATCTTCAGGCTTCATCGATTTCAGCACTTTTTCCCAGGCCTTGTAAGCGCCGTTGGAAATGGCTGTTTCGATGTTCACCTGATTGGGATCATCGATATTTTTGAAAAGGACTCTCTTTTCCATATCAGGCCTGACCTTTCAATTCCTTAAGAATATTGTCAACCTTTTCTTTGGTCAGGTTCTCATGGTACTTATCATTTATCTGCATCATCGGGGCAGAAGCGCAGCTTCCAAGACATTCCACCGAAATAAGCGTGAACAGGCCGTCGGAAGTGGTCTCCCCCTTTTTTATTTCAAGCTTTTCCTCGAGATATTTTATCAGTCCGTCGGCGCCCAGCAAGGCACAACTTATATTGTGGCAGACCTGAATCAGAAATTTGCCGACCGGCTCTTTGGGAAACATGGTGTAGAATGTGGCTGCTTCGGCAATTTCAAGTGCCGGGATATCTATTATCTCGGAAATCTCGTGATATATTTCTTCGCTCAGGTGACCGACCTGGAAGTAGGCGATGGTCAGGGCCGGCAGAATGGCCGATTTCCGGCGAGGGTAGCGCGCCATTTTTTCTTTAATCTTATTGATCGATTCGGCGTTCAGTATCATCGATCCACCTCGCCCAGAACAATATCAATCGAGCCGATACAAGCAATAACATCCGCCACCAGATTGCCTTCGACCAGTTTCGGAAGGGCCGACAGATTTACGAATGAAGGCGGCCGCACCCGCATACGGTGTGGTTTGTTGGTGCCGTCGGATGATATGTAGAAACCAAGCTCGCCTTTGGGCGATTCTATTGCCTGATAGACGGCTCCGACCGGCGGCTTGAAACCTTCGGTAATAATTTTGAAATGGAAAATCAGCGATTCCATCTTGGAAAGAACGTCCTCTTTGGGTGGAAGAACCACTCCCGGAACATGAGCCCGGTACGGCCCCTCAGGCATGCCATCCAAAGCCTGTTTGGCAATACGCATGGACTGTTTCATTTCCTCCATGCGGACAAGGTATCTGTCATATGTGTCGCCATTTTTACCCAGCGGGACTTCAAAATCAAATTTTTCGTAACCGCAGTAAGGTGTCGCTTTGCGGACATCATAATTAACCCCGGAACCTCTCAGTATGGGCCCCGTGACGCCGCAATTTATGGCATCTTCAGCCGAAATGACACCGACGCCGATAGTACGTTTGCGGAATATTTTATTATCGTTCAAAAGGCGCTCGTAGTCCTTTAAGCCTTCGGGAACGCGCTTGAGGATTTTGTTAACCTTCTCATCGAAATCTTTAGGCAGGTCATAAGCCAATCCGCCGATTCGGAAATATGTGGTCATCATCCTCTGTCCGGCACAGGCTTCATATAGGTCAATAATCAGTTCCCGCTCCCGGAAGGCGTACAACAGCATCGACATGGCGCCGATATCCAAAGCGTGGGTGCCGACCCAGACCAGATGTGACATCACACGAGTCAATTCCGTCAAAAGAACCCGGGCATAGATCACTTTCTCCGGGACCTCTATTCCCATCAATTTCTCGACGGCGAGGCAATAACCCAGATTATTCGACATCGGGGCCAGGTAGTCCATCCGGTCGGTGACCGGGATGGCTTTATAATACAACTTGGATTCAGCCGTCTTCTCGATACCGGTGTGCAGGTAACCGATATGAGGCGTTGCCTTGACCACGGTTTCGCCGTCAAGTTCCAATTCGACCCGCAAAACGCCATGAGTAGCCGGGTGCTGCGGCCCCATGTTGATATTCATGGTTCTTCTTTTGGATTCGACGGTCATAAAATCACCTCTGGAGGCTCTTCCTTATTGTAGGAAAACTGCGGGACTTCGTAAGTCAAGGGGTAATCCTTGCGAAGAGGAAAACCCTCCAGATCATCGGGCGTCAATATCTTGGTAAGATTCGGATGTCCGGTGAATTCAATACCCATCAAATCGTAGACTTCTCTTTCCAGCCAGTTGGCCGTCTGCCAGAGAGGTGTCAAAGAATCAATGACCGGATTATCACCGGGAAGTCTTACCTTGATGAGAAAACGATATTTGTGCTTGAGAGAAAATAAGATATAAATGACTTCAAATCGGCCCGCCTTTTCTTCCTCATGACCGAGCCAGTCCAGCGAGGTGATCTCGGAAAGAAATCTGAAATCCAGGTCCGAGTTATTAAGGAGCGCTTCACAAATTTCGTAAAGGTACTCTCTCTTTATATAAAAAGACTGTTGATCGCGAAAATTATCCTCGCGTATCACGGCCTCTTTGAAGTTCGATTCGATAAACTCTCTTAACTTTTCTTTCATCTATCTACCAGAAGTCGAAAAATCAAAACTGCTTTGGCTCGCTCAGCTCTTTCCATCCGGCTTTTTGCGAAGCGAATCTTTTTCAATTTTCTCGTACAATTTCAGGATGCCATCCATTAACTGTTCCGGACGAGGCGGGCAGCCGGGCACATATATGTCCACCGGTATAATCTTGTCAACGCCCTGCAGAATGGCATAATTGTTAAACACCCCGCCGCATGAGGCGCAGGCGCCCATGGAAATGACCCACTTGGGATTAGGCATCTGTTCGTACAGCCGTTTGACAATGGGGGCCATCTTTTTGGAAACCCGTCCGGCCACTATCATCAGATCAGCCTGGCGAGGCGAGGGGCGCATGATCTCCATGCCGAACCGGGCCAGATCATATTTGGGGGCGAAAGTTGACATCATTTCGATGGCACAGCAGGCCAGGCCGAAACCAAAAGGCCACATCGACCGCTTGCGGGACCAGTTGACCATCTTGTCCAGTGTCGTCAGAATGATTGAATCCGGTATTTTCTCTTCTAATCCCACTTCAATGCCCCTTTACCGAGAATATAGAAGTAGCCAACCAGCAATATTGCAATAAATACGAGGATTTCAATGAAACCAAACATTCCCAGCTTCTGGTAAATGACCGCCCAGGGGTATAAAAACACTACTTCGATATCGAAAAGGATGAAAAGAACCGCAATCAGGTAAAATTTGACCGGAAATCTCTCCTTTGTATCCCCTTTTGGCGCAATACCGCTTTCATAAGGCTCAAACTTATAGCCTTCCGATGTCCGGCGGCCGAAGACTATTGATGCCCCGGCCATGATGATGGCAACAAGCGCAGCAATGCCAACCAAAAACAATATCGGGAACAAGGTTTCAAACATGTTTTTATATGCACCCTCGCAAAAATTATTAAGTCACAATTATAGATATTATAAGTAACCAAGTCAACAAATATTTGTGAAAATTATAACAAAGAACAAAAAATCGTAATCATTAATATAATGCAAATGAAAGACTGTTCAGGGTGCGTATGTGTAAGGTAAGTACATGAAAAATAATTAATTATAATTTCATGTCCCGATTCTGATGTGATTGGAAAATATCCAGCCCTTCTTCTTCTTGAAAAGCTCAACACGATATAAACCGGATTCTTTCGAATCAATCTCAAGCCTGTCCCCGTTTGATTCATACTTCACCGACCCGTTTCTAATCAACCTGATTGTCGCCCGGTCCGGGGCCTTGATTGTGAAATGACACTCCCCTTCACCCGGAAGTCTTCCTCCCGATATCACCGTTTTGGAGCCTTCGGTGGCTTTGAATTCGAAGCCGGATGCGTCTCCCCAGCGATAATTCGATATGAACAGGCGGCAATCCCTGATAGTATCATAAACCTGTTTTTTGGCTTCAGTTATGTTTTGAGATAATTCCGTCGGCAAAAGCAGGTGAGTGCGAAGCGACTGGTACTGGACTTTGTAGGGAAATATTATAACCCGAAAGGGGCCCAATTTCAGCGGATAGGCATGAACGTCAATTCCGGCCACACCCGAAATCTTCTTTGTGAGATTCAAGTCATCCCAAATCTGGAGAATCCGTTTGGTAGGCGCCAGCATGGAGCGGCGCGGTGAGAACAGCATTTTGACCTTGTTATAAGGCTTTAGTTTTTCCATCCATTCTGACATCTGGTTCCAAATCTCAATGCCGTTAAAACCGACCGCATCCCAGGCCAGCCACGGATATGAGGGGTATTTCCCGACGCGCGGCCTGATTTCATCCGGATGTGCGATAATGCCGAGTGCCCCCTGCCTGGCACCTTCGGCGACA
>JBFMFJ010000278.1:0-5255 GCA_040752235.1 Candidatus Zixiibacteriota bacterium
CTTCCTCGGTTCCGGAATCTGCCGGTCAATCAGAATCTTATCCAGATTCTGCTCGATATATTTCTGATACTGCTGGCGGAATTGCTTAGATACATAAAGGCGGGCTACCTTGTTCTCGAGGAGTTTATTGCGCGTTTTTTCGGTGAAGGGCAGATCGGCCGAGCGATACAGGATCATCTCGTTGCCGATTTTGATAAAAAGGTCAAAATTGAGAACGGTATCAATTCTCAACGATTCAAGATAGATCGGCATATATTTGGCGCCGATATTTGGTCTGATTAAATCTACAGCCATAAACAAGCCATTTGGTCGCCTTCTTTATTACATTACTATATCGGCTGAAATGCCGAAAAAATTAAAAAAATCCCCCGAACCTGACAGTCCGGGGGAACCTATAGGAGGGAGAAAAAACCGGCACAAATCAAGTGCCATAGTTTTTAATCATCGTGAGAACTGAATTAAGGGAGGTAGTTATATTTGACAGGACTTTTGAATATCTTTTCAATAATTCACTGTATTGCCAGCGCATTTTGAAAGCGTCGGTCGGGAAATCAAAAATATCAAGAAGCACCCTTTTGTAAATCTCGTCCATATATCTGATTACATAGTAAGCGAATTCCGGTATATTGCTGTCGTCGACATCACCTCTGGCCAGCCGCTCGCGATAAATCTCGACCTTTTCCAGGATAACTGTTCCGAAACACCACGGGGTCATAATTACTCCGAAATTAGTGCCGTCGGTGTAAAAACTCCTGGCCGTTTTCTGCGTTATTTGAAGGATGATTTTCCTGGCCCTGAGATAAGAGAATGTCTCGACATAATTCTTGGAGGTCTGGGACATTTTGGCATCAATACTATCAAGCTCCTCC
Source organism: Candidatus Zixiibacteriota bacterium (assembly GCA_040752235.1). GTDB lineage: Bacteria > Zixibacteria > MSB-5A5 > GN15 > PGXB01 > PGXB01. Next base: position 870 of record JBFMFJ010000278.1, read on the forward strand.
TGGCATCTTTCATAAACCCTGGAAAGGAACTGGTAATAATCATCGAAGTAGACTTTTACGTTTTCAGAAAGAGTGAATATATAGTATCCGTTGGAATCCTTATGCACCTTCGGCTCGGCTCCGTTTTCGAGTTGTTCGTTGCAAAAACCGCGCTTGAATTTGTTATCCAACATGTTGTCTCCTTCTTTTTCGCTTTCAAAATGACTTTGAGCAAAGACTGTGCCTTTGACAAAAGCATCTCCCCTGAGCCCGGAAACGCCCGGATAACTGAAGAATTTATAATGAGATAATGGCGGAAGTATGGCGTCCGGCCAATACTTCGATATTACGCGTGGAGTACTGCAAGAAGGCGCATATATGGCAAACGAGGCGGCAAATATGAAGGCGATTTCACATTCTCGGAGGCGGCCATTATAGTACGGTTCTTTTTATTATATAGCCGCGAGAGTCGAAGATAAAATTTGCCCGCCCCAAAATGCTTTTATATAGGGTTCATTTTTTTCTGAAATGCTAAACATATATGGAATTATGTCGATAAAAAGACAGACTATCAAACCGACAAATAAGGTTTGTTAACATTATTTATTACCCGTTATAGGGAGGAATTTCAAATGCCAACTGCGAGAAGAAAAACCACGTACCGGAAGGCTGCTCCTAAGAAGAGAACAACCCGCAAGGTGGCCTCCAAGAAGACCACCACCTGGAAAGCTGCTCCGAAAAAGAGGAGAACTCGCAAAGCCGCGAGCAAGAAGACCACATCATGGAAGGCTGCTCCCAAAAAGAAATCCTCATGGAAAGCTGCTCCCAAAAAGAATACCACCCGCAAGAGTACCACTCGGAAGCGGACCGTCAAAAAGGCCACTCCGAAAAGAAAACCGGCTCGCAAAGATGGATTCTTTCAGTTTGAGCCCAAAAAGAAAACCACGACCCGTCGTGTGACGCGCAAGGCTTCGACTAAGAAGACCACGCTTCGCAAGAAGGCTCGCAGAACCACGCGCAAAATTCAGCCCATGCAGGCTAGGCCGGTCAGAAGGAATCGCATAACCCGCCGCGCTTGTACAAAACGCACCGCGCGTTCATATAAAAAATAATTTTATATTATTTTTTAATAATTCGACCCGATCCGTTTAACAACTGATCGGGTTTTTTATTGCCACCCAATACCATATGTTGTATATCAATGTGATATAAATACAATAAAACCAACAACTTCCGCATTAACTCATAATCGACATTTTTTGTGCATTTGGTTTTTTTTTGTTGACGCCAATTCAAAAAAATATTTATTAGCGACATATTTGGAGAGTGGGATCTCAATTTTATAAAGGAGTCGAATCTCAGGGAAGGAGGTGAATTGCAGGTATCATTAGAAAATGGTGTAATGGTGTAATGTATTAATGCGATTTTGAGTCAATTGAATTATAAAGAGAGGAATTAATTATGAAGCGAGTGCTAACTTTTACATTATTTATTTTCCTGGTTACTTTTGCGGCATGCTTTGCCACGCAAACCAGGACCATGACCATGGGCGACGCCAATATGATCGTCCACGATGACAACAATATCTGGATGTTCCCGTCAACCCTTTATGATTACCCTGAAGTAGCCATTGGCGAATTCGGCAATTACTACTGGTATGAAGGATATTACGGGCAGTTTTATAATCTCGGCCTGCATTACAAATTCGGCGAGAAGAACCCGTTTATTCTAGCTCTTTATTTCGATACCCAGCAGCCATATCCGGATTTCCCGTATTGGCTCACCAGCTTCTATGAGGAGGCGGTTTCAAACAACAGAATCAACCTCTTCTACTCCCGTATGCTGGGCGAAAACAAGTTCGGCTTCCATTTCGGATACCTCCACGGTGCTTACACGGCGGACATTGATTCTCTGGACTTCTGGGGGCCGGATATGACCGAACAAAAGACGAATGGTTACCAATTCGATTTAGGCCTTACCATGAACCAGGGCAAAGTGGATCTGGCCGCCGGAGTAGCGTTTTTGTCATGGACCGACAAATATGAAAACGGTCATGATATAACCAAGCCCGATGGAAATATGGAATTCTATTTCCAGGGCCGCTATTTCCATGAGATCGATCAAAAAATGACCGTCGTCCCGCACGGCAAGTTTACCTATGGGAAAGTCGCCAACAAATACTTCGATGATTATGATTTGGACACCGATTACGATGTCGTAACTGACAAGTATGAAGAAAAATATATGATTTTTGACGCCGGAATTGGCCTGAATTATACACCCGCCACCGGCATTCTTGCAGTCGGCGATATCGGTGTTGCCCTCGAGAGTGAAAAAGATAAAGACCAGACTCTTGAAGATGATGACACCTGGACCGTCTATGAAGAAAAATATACCTGGTTTACTCTGCCATATTTCAAAATAGGTCTTGATGCGGTCGTCTTCAATTGGATGGATCTCCGCATGGGTGCTACTTCCTACTGGACTAATGAAAAATATACTGAAGATGTGCCCGCGTCAACGCCTTACTCCAATGAAGAGAAGTGGAATTATGTCTGGAACCAGACCTACCTCGGCGCCGGTTTCCACTGGGGCAACTTCATAATTGATACCTGGATCAATCCCGAAATCGTCTTGAACGGATTCAATTTCATATCCGGCGAAAGCCAGGAAATGAACTATCAGGTTTCGTTCAAGTACAACATGTTCTAAGCCGATTAGAATATTTCAAAAAAAAGCTCCCGGGCGACCGGGAGCTTTTTTTATGACTTTCCGGAAGTTCAATCTTGCCAATGGTACTGCGGGACGCTTATTATCATTTGAAAAAACTCGAATACTCCGGAGGAATTATGCGCAAATTTTTATTAATGTTGATCATAATGATAAGTATGCTGTGTGAATCAGCCCTGGCGGGCGAGAACACCGATATATTGCAGGCGGTCCTGGATTCTGCCCGCTTTTCGCGAGCCGATCTTGGGTATATGCCGCAGGGATACTGGAGCCGGTTCCCGCTTGATATCCCGTACCGCCTGACGTCGTTTAACGACCTTTTCGCCGAGCCGCTCAAATTATATGATTACAGCAAGACTATGGCCGGTGCCGTCGAGAAATATATGGATTCTGCCTTTCTGGACAGTGGCTCCCTGGCCCTTTATTATCTGACATACTCACTCGGTGTCGATCGTAAACTGGGCGGTTTTCGTAATTATTCGCCGAACCTGAAGCAGATCACCGATTCGGCCCATCCCATATCCGAGGCGGTCGATTCGCTGCTGGCCTTCGAAAACTCTGATACCATTTTTTCGCCCTATGATCAATCCGTCCTCGATGATATGGACCCAAGAAGAAGTACGATTTATGATAACGAAATGAAACAGCTGATTATCATCGGCGACAGGGATAAGGCTGTCGAGGAATCCCGACGGCTTGATTCGGTATTGACTGAAAAGGACCGGCTTATTATCGGAAAATTCATCCTGAATCTGACAGACATAATAAGATGGCGTAATCTGGCTTTCAGAAACTGCCCTCCTGAATTGATGAAACGAATTTATGAAATCGACGATCTTGCCCTGACTCAGTCCGACGGCACTGTTTATTATCCTGAAATCGATGATATCGCGACCAGGATAGACTATGCCTCCCTTCATTATGCCGCTTTAAAAGCGGCCGCCATAACCGAGGAAACGGCCGATTCATTGCTGTTTTATCTCGACTCGGAAAACTGTGAGAGCTTTGTAATCCCAACCGACTATGGTGATATTATTTTCAATGCCGATTTGGGAGGAACAATTCATTATGACATTGACAGGAATTTCCTGGCTGTCGTCAATCTTAAAGGGGATAATGAATATACCGGCCCATGCGGCGCTACCAAAAGATTCTATAATCCGGTGTCGATTCATATTGATCTGGACGGTAATGACAATTACATGGCGACAGACAGCATGTCCGATCAGGGAAGCGGTATTCTTGGTATTGGCGTACTCTATGATGCCTCCGGTAATGACACCTACTCGGGCAAAAGCCATGTTCAGGGGACCGGCCTGCTTGGTGTCGGAATACTCTTTGACCTTAAAGGCAATGATAAATATAATGCCGAACTGTCCGGCCAGGGATGCGGCTATTTTGGAATCGGGCTCTGTTTTGATGCCGCCGGCAATGACAGTTTTTACATCTACGGCGCTGGCCAGGGATTCGGCGGCGTTGGCGGCGGAATTGGTGTTTTGGCCGATTATTCGGGAGATGACTTTTATGAAGGGGAGCCCTCGCCGGAAGTTTTCGACCTGTCCGACTATCATTCGGAGAAGAAAATCAACGGCAATGGTGTTCAGGGAGTCGGTTTTGGGCGGCGAGGAGATATCACCGATGGTCACTCCTGGGCCGGCGGCATGGGTGCCATTATTG
>JBFMFJ010000279.1:0-5250 GCA_040752235.1 Candidatus Zixiibacteriota bacterium
AATGGCAATTCCAACACGATTGACAACCACAGAAAGAAGCGGCAATGGAATCAATGAGTACATCGTCAGTTTCGGTGATAAAAGCAGCATCAGCGTAATGGCAATAGCGGCGGAAACAAAACCGCTCACGATATGCATTACCCCCGGCCCGGCCATCATTCTGACAGCCTCGATATCATTGGTCATTCGCGCCATAATATCACCGGTGCGGTTGTTGTAATAAAATGTGGGATTGAGCTTGAGGAGATGGCCAAGAAGTTCGCCGCGAAGATTATATTCGAATTTCCGGGACATCCATATAATGGTGCGACGCATCAAAAAGCGAAAGACGCCGGAAGCAATTGCAAAAAGGACAATCAATAAAGCGATATTGATCAGATGGCTGGCCGGTTCCTTGTTTTCAAGTTTATCAAAGGCGATTTTCATCAGGTATGGGTTGATCATCATCAACCCGTTGGCCGCCAGGACCGACAATCCGCCGATAATGATATACCACCGGTACTGCTTCAGATTGCGAGTGATTACTCGAAAACGACCTTTATTATTGTTCCTGCTTTTCGACATAATATTATTAAAACGCCATTCAGGCGAACCGGTTCCATTCAAATAATAATTCTACTTCTTGGAATATAATAAAAGATTGGCAAAAAGCTTGATTGCATCCGGATCAAGGTTTCTTATCATTTCCAATAGCGGCAAACCGCAGTAAATCAGTGTTCCGCGGCCGATTTTGGTCTCAGATAACACGGTGGAGCCTTCCGCCGCGTCTATAATCCGTTCGCAGGGGAAAACGACGGCCGGGTGCGACTCATAGTTTTCTGCCGCTCGTTTCAACAAATCCGGGACATTGATAGTATATTTTCCCTTAAAAAACGGATGATTAGCCGTTTTTGTCTGCAGGCCGCGACCGGTCGTTCCGGTGCCGCCGGCGACAATTGAGACCGGCAGCATATTTTCACCCCATTGGCCGGAGCGGCTGAAAACAACCGCTGTGCCGCCTGTTTCCAGATATGATTTCAGTTTATCCTTAAGCAGGGGTTGCACTTGCGGATCATCTATGGTTCCCGAACCGATAATTACGACATCATAATAATCCAATTCCCGAGTCTTGACATAGCGATCGGTGAGACTCTTATAAGCCGCGTCCGATTGCATAAGAATGTCTTCAAGCAGCCCGCTGTTATCCGCCAGAACGGCAACAATCAGACTGCCGGGAAGGTCGAATTCAACCTGCCGGACAAAGGCAATATCCGAGGTCAACAGCCCCCCTCTGTCGCTTACATTTATGATCACTTCCTGCCTCTGAATTCCCAGGCTCTGAGTGATCGCCAATGGGATTCTTACCTCCACCGCTGCCTGACCCGTTCGGAGCTCAAGCTTTTTGTCATAGGCACCGACATGAACGCCGGTCGGTGCATTGATATCTATATCAACTGTTCCGGCAAAATCGGCCGGCTTCGTGATTATGGCCTTCAGGTAAGCCGGCTCGACCAGCTTATCAAGATTCAATTCCGGGAAAGGCTGGATAATCAGAAAATCAGGGACGAACTCGACCGAGAAACCGGTTCTTTCGAAAGCACCGGCCCGGTATTTAAATTCAATATCATTCCCGGCATAAAGAACATGGCCGACAAACTGCATTGAATGATCATTCAAGTCTTCCTGAACTGGAGGCAGGTCAATGGAGTATTCTCTGATTAGAGTATTATTGGGCAGAAGGTCGGCCCAGCCGGAATCAATCAGAGTCGGCTCCTTGCTCCAGGCTGGTCTGAATTCAAGGCGGCCGGCCTTAACTGTAGAAAATCCGTTATTATCGATTTCAGCTCTGAACTTAATCTTTTTGCCTTCGGCCGTTTCGACCATAGAAATATTGCCGCGATATTCAACTCTTGCCTCATAAAAAACGGCATCGACAATAGAGGCGATGGTATTTTCGATATACTTGGCCACCGCCGCGGAGGTATCAATTTGCCCCGCCTGATAATAATAAACCTGCCTGATTTTTTTGGCTTCCAGCAGAGCCTTCATCAATAATCCGATACGCTCATCGCCCTGGGCCTCCAAAGCATTATTGATAAAGGTCACATAATTTTTGCGATTCATCCCGAGGGCGCTTCTTTGCACCAGACTTTCAATATTTTTCGATATAATCCTGTCGAATTTGAAGCGGTCGATACCGCTTAAAAAGGCCGGCTTCTGGCCAATGACCGGTGTTCTATCCAAAACCAGATCATAAACGGAATAAACTTCTTCGCGATCCCTCACAGGTAATCCCAGGCCCACCGCCTCGGCCATCTGTGTTATTTCCTCATATTTGGAGTCCCAATACTGCCGCGATTTCAAAAAGACTCCCCGACTATCAGCCTCATTCAAACGGCGATAATATTTACTGATATAAAACACTTGTGAAGTATCGGTGCTCATATCCAGAAGATATTTTTCGAACATCTGCATCGTCCGCCCGTTAAATTCTCCGGCGAATATCACGATATCAGGTAGTTCGCCGCCGAAAGCCATGGAAACCATCGAATCGAGCAGCACTGTTGAAGTATCATTCACAAGAAACCGGGTGGAATTCAGATTAAAGCGGTCGGAATGCTGATACAGCTGCTTGAAGACCGGCCCCGCTTCGGCAGTAACGAGATCGACATGGCAACCATTCTCCGCGGCAAAATAATAAATTAACGGCCAGTCGATTCGGGCTGCGCTCTCATACAGGTAGGCCACCTTGATATCGGTGAGCAGGTTAATGGTATTGGCCGAGACATTATCGCCTCCTGCCGCAACACCCAGAATAAGGCATATTATCAGAAAATATTTTAGCGAAGTCATCGCGCTGAATATAGGAAGTTCTATATAAAGTGTCAAATCCAAATAAAAAGCCGCCGGTAGTCGCCGGCGGCTTCGCGGAATATTTCAGCTTTATAAAGCCTGTTTTTCTTTCAACTTGTTGTAGAGTTTGTCGGCGACTTCCTCCGGTGTGGCACCTTCAATAATTTCACCCTTCTGTCGTGGCGGAGGCGGCGCCACTTTAGTCTTTTTGGTGTAGGAATTGGCGCCCACGCCGGAACCGTCAAGACCGATATCGGCCGATGTCCATTTTGTGACAGCCATCTTTTTGGCCATCATCTTCCCCTTCAGCGAGGGAAGCCTGGGCTCGTTTATTTCCTTAACAACCGATAGAATCACCGGCAAAGCGGTCTCGACAATGTCATAACCTTCTTCCGTAGTCCGCCAGACAACAGCCTTGCTGTCGGCGATTGAATCAATCTTTTTCACGAACATGACCTGCGGCAGATCGAGAAGACCCGCGACGGCCGCCGGCACCTGAGCCGAATCATCGTCAACAGCCTGCTTTCCGGCCAGAACCAGATCGTAGCTGCCGAGTTTCTTAAGGCCGGCCGCCAGGATTTTGGCAATCGCCTGCGGATCCGATTTATCAAAGGCGGGATCAGTAATCATAACGGCCTCATCGACGCCCAGAGCCAGGCAGGCCCTGAGAGCCGATTCCGATTTCTCCGAGCCGACTGTCATTACCGTTACCTTGCCCCCGTTTTTCTCTTTCAGTCTCAAACCTTCTTCGACCGCGAATTCATCGAACGGATTTACGATTCCCGGGCCGGACGGCAATACCACATCACCGGCCGCGGCATCAACCTTTACCAGTTCAATTTCCGGTACCTGTTTGATGAGAACGACTATATTCATTCAATCCTCCCGTCATAAACGGTCAAGAAACATTATTTTCGAATTTTTTATTAGATAAGAAATTTTGGCTCGATTGTCAATATGCGACCGATAACATCAGTCTTCTTTGCTGGTCTCGTCATATTCGGATGACTTAAGCTGTCTCAGGGATTCTGCCGCAGCGCGTTGCTCGGCTTCCTTTTTCGAGGCTCCGGAACCGGAACCGGTAATTTTCCCTGATGTGCGAACGACAACATTGAAGATTTTCTCATGGTCCGGGCCTGATTCGGAGACCACCTCATAGTAGGGCGGTTCCTGGCCGCGGCTCTGGAGATATTCGAGCAGTTCTCCCTTATAATTTCGTTGAGATGTATCCGCCAGCAATTCCTCCGAGCGGGAGATAATGACCTGGTTGATAAATTTCGCCGACGCTTCCAATCCGCTATCGAGGAACATGGCGCCAATTACGGCCTCCATGGCGTCAGAAATGATAGAAGCTCTCTCCCGGCCGCCCGATTTTTCCTCCTCGGTTGATAGCAGGATGAGTTTATTCAGACCGATTTCGATACCGACTTTGGCCAGTGTAATTTCATTAACCAGGATGGCCTTGGTTTTTGTCAGATCGCCCTCGTTATATCCGGTATGAAGCCTGAATAAGTGCCCGGCAATTGTAAGACCCAGAACCGAATCTCCGAGAAACTCAAGTCTCTCATTGGATGGAAGATGTTCACTGTTGGAGTAGATATATGATCGGTGGGTCAGCGCTTCACCCAGCAGTTCCGGATGCCGGAACTGGTATCCGAATTTTTTATGGAATTCAAAAGCAAGCTTGGAATAAGCTTGCTCTTGAGTTTTCCTGAAGATCTTTTTTATTGATCCAAATAGCTTCACAGCTATAATTAACCATTGAATCTGCGACCCGCAAGCGATACGTTATGACCGCCAAAGCCGAATGAATTCGAGAGAAACGTATTGAAATGCATCTCCCGGGCTTTATTGGGGACGTAATCGAGATCACATTCCGGGTCTGGATTTTCCAGGTTAATGGTCGGATGCAGCATATTACTCTGCATTGACATTATCGCCGCGATAAATTCCACAGCCCCGGCGGCCCCCAGAAGGTGGCCGACCATCGACTTTGTCGAATTTACCGGTATTTTATAGGCTCGCTCACCGAACACGGCCTTGATAGCCTTGGTCTCCGCCGGATCACCCAAACCTGTAGCAGTTCCGTGGCTGTTAATATGATCAACATCCTCGGGCTTGAGTCCGGCATCGCGAATGGCATTGACCATGGCCATACGAGCGCCGCTTCCGTCCGGTATCGGGGCGGTCATATGGTAGGCATCGCAGGTCATTCCGGCCCCGATGATTTCCGCATATATTCTGGCCCCGCGCGCTTTGGCCGATTCCAACGATTCCAGTATCAGAATACCCGAACCTTCACCCATGACAAAACCATCGCGATCCTTATCGAAAGGCCGCGATGATTTTTTGGGTTCATCGTTGCGGGTACTCAAAGCATGCGCCGAGCAGAATCCCGCCAGTGAGGTGGGAGTTATG
>JBFMFJ010000280.1:0-5228 GCA_040752235.1 Candidatus Zixiibacteriota bacterium
GTTTATTTGTTCATGGTTTACTTCTGGGTAATAATCGCCTATTTGATGATTCTTATCGGGGTCGGCGCCTATCGCGCCAGATTCGTCAAGACACAGGATGATTTTATGGTGGCCGGGCGCAAGCTCTCGGCGAAGGTGCTGGTTGGAACGCTCCTGGCGACATGGATCGGCTCCGGCTCTATTATCGCCGGCGCCGGGCTGGCCTATGATAAAGGCTTTCCCGCGCTGTGGTTCGATGCCGGTGTCTGGGCAGCGCTGATTGTCCTGTATCTTATCGCCCCGAAAGCACGCCGGTTTGCTCAGTACACCGTTCCGGATATTCTCGAGGCGCGCTACAACAAATATGCCCGTGTCCTTGGGACAATTGTTACTATCATCGCATATACCGCCATTGTCAGCTATCAGTTTCGGGCGGGCGGGATGGTATTGAATCTGGTAACCGGGATATCGGTCGATCAGGGTATCATCATAACGGCGTTGTTTGTGGTCGGCTATACCGTCCTGGCCGGATTGATTTCGGTCGCCTATACCGATGTCGTTAACGGGATCGTCATGATTATCGGGCTGTTTGTGGCATTGCCGTTTTTATTCAGCAATGCCGGAGGTTGGAGCGGAATGACGGCCAGACTTCCGGCGACACATTTCCAGGTGCTGGGAGATATGACCTTATTCCAGGCGCTGGGTTACTCGCTTCCGACCATGCTGTTATTATTGGGTGAATCTGGAATGTACCAGCGTTTTTTTTCGGCCCGCGATGAAAACACCGCCCGGCGCTCTGTGGTCGGATGGCTGATCGGCACCATTATCATCGAGACTTTGATTATCGTACTCGCTGTAATCGGAAGCGCCATATTTTTCGATATCAAGCCGGAAATGGTTATTCTGCATTCGGTGCGCCATGGTCTGCCGATCGTGGCCGGCTGTCTGACTCTTGCGGCTATCGTGGCCGTAATCGTTTCCACGGCCGATTCATTTTTGCTGGTTCCGGCGACCAATGTGATGCGCGACATCTATCAGAGATTTATCAATCCGGATCTGCCGCAGAAGAAAATGGTTTTATACTCACGTCTGGTGGTCATAATTCTGGGAGTTATCGCCTTCCTGCAAATACGATTTTTCGAGCGGGTGCTGGAAATGGCTCTTTATGCCTACACCATGTATGGTGTCGGAATCACGCCTGCGGTTATGGCGGCATTTTTCTGGAAAAGGGCCACGACGGCCGGCGGTGTCAGTTCAATCGCGGCCGGGATGTCCGTAACTCTTATCTGGGAAATTCTGAAACAGCCATGGGATATTCCCACTATTTATCCGGCGCTGGGATTGTCATTATTCTGTCTTATCATTGTCAGCTTACTTTCGGAAAAACCTGACCCGGCCCGGTGGCGGCAATTCTTCAATAAATAGAATATTTCTCTCCAAAATATTTCAGATTATCAAATCCACTAAAAAGAAGTAAATTTCGTATCAGTTAAAAAGTTAATCGTTTTTTTATCCTGAGGAAGGAGAAGGTCTATGCGTACAAAACTCATATTATTCCTGACAACCTTGTTTGTAGTTTCCGCCTCCGCGGTGCCATCTTGGGCGCACTGCGAGATACCATGCGGAATTTACGATGATGAAATGCGTTACAATATGCTGGAAGAGGATATCAGGACAATCGAAAAATCGATGGATATGATTATACAGCTTTCGGCGGAGGATGAAAAAAACTACAACCAGATTGTCCGCTGGGTAATGAACAAGGAAGAGCATGCCACGAAGATCATGGATATCGTGTCGCAGTACTTCCTTAACCAGCGAATCAAGCCGGTTGAAAACACGGCCGGAGCGCAGTACAGCGAATATGTCGAACAATTGACTCTCATGCACAAGATGATGGTGACAGCCATGAAGTGCAAGCAGACCACCGACAAGCTCAATACTGCTAAATTGAGCGACCTGGTTGCAAAATCACGGGAGCTGTATTTTAAAGAACATCAGCACTGATTCTGATTGATGAACGAATAGTGGAAAGGCCGGTAAGCGGAACCCGGCCTTTTTTTGTTATCTTCTTTTGCCGAAAATCCTGAGAAGCATCAGCAGCAGGTTGATAAAATCAAGGTAAAGAGCCAGTGCGCCCATGATGGCCAGTTTTTTACTCTGCTCGGAACCTTCCTCTTCGGAACGGCTCATTTTCTTTATCTTCTGAGTATCATAGGCGGTCAGGGCGACAAAAATCAGTACCCCCGCATATGTGGTTATCCAGTATAGAGTCGAGTTGTGCCAGAAGATATTGACCAGGGAGGCAATAATCAGCCCGAATAATGCCATAATGGCAAGATTGCCGATGGTGGTAAGATCCCGCTTGGTGAAGTAGCCGTAAACACTCATCGCCCCGAAAGTAACGGCGGTTATCATAAAGGTCGAGGCAATTGATTCGCTGGTGAACATGACAAAAATAATTGACAGGGTCAGCCCATTAATAGCAGAATACAGGATAAAAACCAGTGTCGCCACCGCCGCCGATATTTTATTAATTGCCGCCGAAAGATAAATAACCAGCAGGACCTCTCCAATCAGAAGACCATAAAACAATAATTTTGAGTCAAGAATGGCATTGATCATCGACGGCGTCGCCGCGGTGAACATGGCCACAAATGCGGTCATCACCAGCGCCAGCGACATCCAGCCATAGACTTTCGAGATAAAAGCCCGCTGTTCAAGCGCAATCTGATATTCGGGAACCAATTCTGTCGACATAAGTACTTTCCCCTATAAATAAATTTTATAATTATTCATGAATCCATTAGAAATTATACAATTCTCTTCTTATAATTCGGCATCAAATAAAGGGCTTTATTTTGCTCCTTTTATCATCATATCCATTAATGGTTTGCGGTTGCTCGGGATTTCGCGTTTTTTGATATCTTCCGGAAGGCTGTTTCGGTCGCCGTAGCGGCCGACGGCAAAGGCGCACATCACTTCATAATCCATTTCCGGCACACCCAGAGCGGTATAAACCTTATCGCGGTGAAATCCGCCCATACCATGCGTGTATAAACCAAGCATTCGCGCCTGCATGGTCAGGGCCATCCAGGCCGCCCCGGAATCAAAGGCGGCCCAGGCATTGGGTTTATTATTATGAGTGAAGCGGCGGCGGGCAAAAATAAAGCCGAGCACAGGCGCGTTGATTGCCCACTTTTGATTACCCTCAGAGAGCAAACTCAGGTATAACTCAAGATCCTTCCTGTCAGAGGCATACGCGAAAAGCCATGGCTGTTCATTAAAGCAGGACATCGACCAGCGGGCCGCCTCAAACAGGATTTTCAGAGTATCATTATCAATCGGTGACGGATCAAAGGCGCGCGGCGACCAGCGGCGGATAAAAAGCGAATCAATCGGGTATTCCGGAACTCGATTGCTTTCGATAAGCAAACCTTTGTCTTCAAATAACGGCTTCATATTATAATCCCCCTTATTTTCCACAAATCCATATAATAGAAAAGAGTGCCGGAGTCAAACGATACCGGCACTCTCTATATACATTTAATTTAAATTTATTTCAACAAAATTGCCTTTTTCACCTGGGCCGCATCATTGATTCGAACCTGATACAAATATACTCCGGTGGCAACTACTTGCCCGGCAACATCGGTGCCGTCCCAGATGACTCTGTAATTACCGGCAGTTTTGTTTTCATCGACAAGAGTCTTAATTTCCTGCCCGAGAATATTATAGATAGCAACTTTCACCTGCGAGCGAGCCGGGACCGAAAATTCGATTACTGTCGAGGCATTGAACGGATTGGGATAATTCTGAGCGAGGACGAATTCATCCGGCAGGGCATTTTTAATATCCGGTTCGTTGACATCGACGACGACATCAAACCGGTTCCATAGAATCGAGAACGTGCCGTCGCTGTATTCGGTGCAGGCCAGATCAACGTTGCCGTCACCGTTAAAGTCACCGCAACTAAACGCTGTCGGATTATATGCCGTGCCATAACTCTGGGGTCCGTCAAAACCGGCGGCACCATCATTAATATACACGGAAAGATCAAAAGAATACTCGTTGGCAGTTGCGATATCCAGATATCCATCATTGTTGAAATCCACTGTCTCAATATTGCTGGGGCTATGACCGCATTTATAGACATCCGGAGTCTGCAGAGTCAAATGATTGTCATTATTGAACACAAGCAGAAATCCTTCATAATCGGTGACTACCACATCAATGTCGCCATCATTATCAAAATCGGCAGCGGCAAAGGTGTATGGATAATAAACGCCGCAATCAAACATATCTATTGACGGAAAATCTCCGGTTCCGTCACCATGATACAATACCAGTTGATTATTGCTGTAATCTCCAACAACTATATCCGCGAAGCCATCATCACCATAAATATCGCCGCAGGCTATATCATCAATGTATGCTCCGACACTTGTATGAGCATAAGTGCCAAATGTGCCTGAACCGGCGTTTTTCAAAATGGTGAATGAATTGGCTGTCAGGTTGGCGGTGACTATATCGACATCGGAATCATTATCGAAGTCGGCAAAGGCCATTTTCATCGGTCTTTCCTGGGTAACATAATCGGCTCTGGTGCCAAAGACACCGCTTCCGTTATTCAGGAAAACCGACATATATGTTCCCTCACTATAACCAACCGTGATGTCGGCGACACCATCGCCATTCAGATCCTGAGCATAGAGTGTATATGCCTGTGATCTTGTGATATATGACGCCGAGCGCGCAAAAGCGCCGTTTCCGTCATTTGAAAATATTACAATCGTATCGGCAACCTTGCCTGGAGTGGACCACCAGGTGCACAAGGCGATATCGATATCACCATCGTCATCAAAATCCGCCGAACACATGCCTTGATCCTGTATTATTCCATCAAACGTTTGTCTGGTGATGAATGAGCCTTCCCTGTCATTGATAAAAACAGCGACATAATCAACATCATCGCCGGACTCAACAGCAGCGGCGATGTCGAGATAACCATCATTGTCAAGAAGGCCGACATTTACCGAATAACATTCATATCCCAGGAAAGATGTGTAAACACCGGCAAGTTCGCCGTAACCGTCATTGTAGAAAACACCCATGGAGTCGCCCACAGCGACAAGGTCCATATCGCCGTCACGGTCGATATCGGCCGGAACCATGTCATAAATATATACTCCTGCATCCAGGGTGTCCGCGCCCGTAAAGTTGTAGCTTCCATCATTTGCCATGAAAAT
>JBFMFJ010000281.1:0-5203 GCA_040752235.1 Candidatus Zixiibacteriota bacterium
AAAGCCGCGCCGCGGTGGCCAACAGCCTGCGCCTGCTGGGTCTTCCGGACAAGATCAAGGGAATGATTCGTGCCGGCAAAATTACCGAGGGTCATGCCAGGGCCATTCTGGCGGTTGACGGCAGTGTTTCGCAGCTGCGGCTGGCCGAGCGCATTGCCAGCGAGAATATGTCGGTCCGTGATGCGGAAGAAATAGCGCGACGCGGCAAACGCAAGCGTTCACTGCCGAGGAGAAAAAGCCCGTCGATTCTCGAAGCGGAAAATTATTTAAAACAGTTGTTCGGAACAGCGGTAAAAATTACACCGGGGCTCAAGCGAGGCAAGATTGAGGTCGATTACTATGGTGAGGATGATCTGGAGCGATTACTGGAATTGTTCCGCAAAATAAACTAAGAACGGGCAGACATGGGCAAGTACTACAACCTGATGATTGTCCCGGACGGCGTCGAAAATCCATTCGGGATCAGAATACGAGCCTGGTTATTCAAAACCGGTATCGTGATTGCCGCTCTGCTTGTAGTGGGACTTATTCTGTTTTTTACCTTCTATGGCAAGATTGTGGTGCGCGCCGCCCTGGCCACCAGGCTGGAGCAGGAAAACGAGTCGCTGAAACGATATAAATATAAAGTGTCTCTTCTGGAAGAGCGAATGAATGAGGCCCGCGAGGTCGTTAACCGAATTTCGAAACTGGCCGGTGTCGAGGTTGAACTGGCCGAAATTCCTCCCGATTCGGTGATTTTTGCCGAGATTGATAATCCCCAGCCGGCGGTGATGACGCGTTCGGTGCTGTCGGGATTCGGGGTACCGGAAGGTCTGCCTCTTCAGGGATATATGACGCGCGGTTTTAATGAAAGCACGGAGGATTATCATCCCGGTGTCGATATTGCGGTGGCTGAAGCGACAGCGGTATTGGCGACCGCTTCGGGCAAAGTCACCTTTGCCGGCGAGGATTCGACCTACGGCCTCACCGTCATCATCGAGCATGACAACGGCATATCGACCCTTTACGGCCACAACAGCGAATTACTGGTCGAGGAGGGTCAGGATGTTCTGGTGGGGGGGCGGATTGCCCTGTCTGGTAATACCGGCAAATCGACCGCACCGCATCTGCACTATGAAATCAGGGAAAACGACATACCAATTAACCCTTTAATATATATAAGTGAACATGAGGGAATTAATGAGCAAAAGTGAAGGTGGAGTTATGAACACTATCATCGGCAAGGATACCGTTTTTACCGGCACGTTGGAAGTCAAAGGCGCGGTGCGCGTCGATGGAACGGTCAAGGGCAAAATCATCTGCTCCGATGTTGTCACGGTAGGATCCGGCGGCTATGTTGAAGCTGATGTCGATTCCCAGACCGCGGTTATAGCCGGAAAAGTTATCGGTAATCTGGTCGCGTCCGAAAAGATAGAACTCCAGGCCAAGTCCGATATCGAAGGTGATATCAGGACTAAATCTTTGGTGGTTGAGCAGGGTGCGGTTTTTTGCGGCTCCTGTCATATGAAAGAGGGGAAGGCCAATTTGGGATTTCTCCCGCCTGAAGAGAAAAAGGACCTCGTAAAGGAGCAGGTGAAAGTCGGACCGGACTTTAAGAAATAATTGTCAACATAACGTTGATGATGTGGATAACTAACCGATATTGTGGATAAGTAGCCAATATATTGTATTATAACGGCTTGTGCTATATACGTGAAGCCTGATTTTAGGAACTTTTCCACAAGTCGCCTGCCATAAAAGACTTAATACGAAGGTTGTTATTTCCCCGCTACCATTATATATATAGCGCTGAAATGATTACTGAAACCAGAATGATATCTGCCGCCAACTGGATCATAGGAGGAAAAAATGGCCGAAAATAAAGGTGATCTTCAAGCAGTCGAACAACTTAACGATTCCTACGAGAAAATCAAAAAAGAGATTGCCAAAGTTATCGTTGGGCAGGATAAGGTAATTGAGCAGCTTCTGATAGCCCTTCTCGCTTCCGGTCACTGCCTGCTGGTGGGCGTGCCGGGTTTGGCAAAAACATTGCTAATCTCTATATTGGCTAACATCTTAGATCTCAAATTCAGCCGTATTCAGTTCACTCCGGACCTGATGCCATCCGATATAACCGGCACCGAGATAATCGAAGAGGATCGCTCAACCGGTCGGCGCGAGTTTAAGTTTGTCAAGGGGCCGGTATTTGCCAATGTCATTTTGGCAGATGAAATCAACCGGACTCCGCCAAAAACGCAGGCAGCGCTTTTGCAGGCCATGCAGGAGCACGAAGTAACCTCTCATGGCCAGACCTTCCGCCTCGATGAGCCGTTCTTTGTCCTGGCAACTCAAAACCCGATTGAGCAGGAAGGAACCTATCCTTTGCCGGAAGCCCAACTCGACAGATTTATGTTTCATGTCAGTGTTGACTATCCTTCCGATACGGAAGAGCAGAAGATTGTCCGGACAACCACCGTGAATCCCGAATATAAGCTCGATAAAGTTCTTAATTCTGAACAGATTATTGCCTTGCAGCGGCTGGTGCGGCGGGTTCCGGTATCGGATCACCTGATTCAATATGCGGTCAATATTGCCCGCGCCACCCGCCCGGAAAACGGCGGGCTGGATTTTATCAAAAACTGTGTTTCCTGGGGAGCCGGACCGCGCGCCTCGCAGTACATGATTCTTGCTGCCAAAACACGCGCCATTCTCGATGGTCGCCCGACACCGGGTCCCGAAGATGTCCGTTTCGCGGCGCTTCCGGTGCTGAGACATCGAATCGTAACCTCATTTAACGCCGAAGCTGACGGCGTTGACACCCCGGCCATCGTTCAAAAACTTCTTGATACCGTCAAAGAAAAAAGTTAATCTTTTTATAGCTTACAATGAAATCTATAACAGGCCGGCAGGGATGCCGGCCTATCCCTCAGATAGGAGGAGGCTATGCCTAATGATTTTAATCTGACCAAGCTGCCGCCGTACGGAAAGTTATTCGTGACCCTGTTTTGCATCCTGGTTCTTTTCATCGTCGTCTGGATGACTATACTCGGCATGATGGAGGCGCGCCTGATAGGTGACTTCAGCAACGAGGAGCAGGCTTTCGAAGAGTATGATGCCCAGGCTGATCTGAATACGATCGAACTTGATGATAAGGCGGTGACCGCGCCCGACTGGTCCGATTCGGGCGAGCAGGAACCGATCGACTCGGAGACTCTCGATGATTATGAGGAGTATGCCGAGGATCAGGTTGACGAAGATGAAGAGGCGCTGACATTCTGGGAGAAATTCAAGGAAAATATGGAGTGGGCGATAGAGCATCTGTCCACTCAGACCATGATATTTTTTGGATTGGGATTGTTGTTCATTTTCACCACGTACTCGGCCGGGGTCAAGAAATTCTTTTTGTGGTTCCCGGCGCTGCTGATTTTCCTGCATGCGCTCGGTATATCCGGATATGATTTCTGCTGGCCGGCCAAATTTTTTATATGGGTATGCGGCCCGCTTTTGTTAATAACGCTGTTCATCATGTCACTGATGATTCTGACGAATGTTCGGAAGAAGGGGTAGCGGGATTCAAAGTTGCCCGGCGGGTCACACTCCCGCCTTCGGCGGAGCAAGACCCGCCGGAACAGAGGAATATAATGATTATGACCAAAGGTTCAAAAGAGTGGGTTTATTGGGAAGATTTATTAAGTAAGGAACTTGGCCAGTATTTGGACTGGACGACTATAGCAGAGTTGAATGATGCATCTTTTCCGGAAAACTGGCAATATGTGGAAAAAAGGGCCACGCTATCTTTTATAACCGAAAACAGTACTGAATCATGCTCCAAGTTCTTTAAAAATGATAGCTGGGATATTCATTTTGAAGTAAGTAGTATAAATATAAGTGACTACTCTGATAAACTGTCCGCAGAAATCAATTCAGCACCACTTGGAATTGAGTATATTATTACCAAGGTTGAAAGCCTGGGAAAGTATCCGCAAGAATGGCGTTTGTGGTTTCCATTAATGGATTATTTCCGACTATTTAGAAATACGGGTGGCAATTATGTTGATCCACAAAACGATGATGTTGTTATAAGAATGCCCCCCAAATTCAGTGAAGGCCCTATCCAAATCAGAACCGATTATCTTCAAGACTATCTTGCCGCGCGAGATATGATATTGATTCGTCAACACGACCATAGGAGACATTGGAGTAAACCAATAAAACATATTGAAGACCATGCTGACACCGGTATCATTCTAACTAAAAAATGGGGTATATATAGAATAAACTTCAATAATTATATAGATTATGGCTATCCCTTTTCAAGACTTATGGCTAAGGATTTTATTCCGCCCGCAAAAAAAGCAGGCAGAATAGGCATTCACAGAAATAGACATCATAATGTTGATTATGATGAAATTCCGTCCTTTATCATTGATCGTGAACAAGACGGTAGCTTAATTAAAGAGAAACCAAATGCCGACAAACTTGAACCGATTATATTCTTTCAACCAATGGTTTTAAAAAAATATTATGACGAACCATCTAAGTATACTGTGGGATTTTCATCACCTGGTTTTGGCGGCGTTGGCCAAAAAGACTTTTGGAGTATAGCGATTGGCAGAAATGAAGAGGGGTTAATTAACCTATGGTTGGGTGATCTTGTAAAACAGCGCCTACCTATAGAAGAAATAAGACATTGGCATTCCTACAATATACCACCGCGCGGACATATAGCTAAAGATTTTTGGGATACACAAATGGAGAATAATCCCTCATCTGTTCCAAGCCTTGAAACGAGGTTAGTTGATTTGCGCTATAATATATTAAAAGAAATCTCCAACAAGGGATATTCATTATTTAAGGAATATGCTGGCCCTGATAATTATTTGGAACACCAACTTCGTATTCCGCTAAATAATGAACATATTGAAATGAAGATATGTGTGGAAACACTGTCAAAAATATTTATTGAATATATTGATTTTAAATCGTTGAAAAGAGACTTAGGTGCAGATAAGGAAGAGGATAATGATGCTGATAAAAAACCTTTGGTTATATTTGCTGACTGGTTGACTAAAATTCTTAAGACGAGTCAAAAATGCGCGAATTCATTAAAGGTATCATTACAGCATATTCAGAAAGTAAGATCGAAATGTGGTTTTGCTCACAAATACTCGGAATCAGCATATTTACAGGTTCTAAAAGAAATTGATATTGATATTAAAGCCTC
>JBFMFJ010000282.1:0-5199 GCA_040752235.1 Candidatus Zixiibacteriota bacterium
CACACCGACTGAGAATTCTGCCAGCAGGCCGCCCGTGAGGCGGCTACGGAAGATATTATTATCGAGGCGCTTAAGGCTGTGGTGCATGTGCCGCTCAATGTCACGACCGTAGAAGGGAAGAGGCTCAAGGATGAATACCAGGTAGGCACGACCTACCCGGTCTATATTCTCACCGATCAAAAGGGCGATATTATTGCCCGCTGGACCGGCTACACCGGCGGCGCCAAGGCTTTCGTGAATACGCTTAACGCCAAATTGCGGGACCTGACAACAGTCAATGCGCGCGAGAAACGCTTCAAAACAACGCCGACATTCGATGATGCCGTTATCCTGGCTCGATACTATACCGATATTTATGATAATTTGAAAGCCATTGACTATTTCCGTCAGGCCGAGAAATTGAAAAGTATCAAAGCCTATGATTTCAGTTTCGATATATTCAAAAACATGGCCAATGCCGCCTGGGTCGATCAGATGCCATTCGATTCGGTTCTGCCGGCGGCCGATGTCGCCCTGAGCAATCCGACCAAAAATCTGAGCAACACTATCAAGGTGGGGCAGATGATGGCGCGTCTGGCCTGCAAACTTGGCAAGAACAATCGCATTGCCAAATATCTTAATACGTGCATCGATGCCTCCGCCGGAAGCGCGCAGTTTGGAGAGATGCATGAGCTTCTCAAGGCCGACTATGCTTTGCAGATCCTTAATGACACCGCTAAAGCGGTTTCCATAAAAAAAGCCACTATGGGGCCGAATTGGATGAACGAGCGGGACAGATTCTATGAGTTTTCACGATGGTGCCTGGAGCGGGAGATAAATCTGGAAGAGGCCGAGTTGTATGCACGGCGGGCGGTCGATTTGGTTTATCCGGGGAAATACCGCGCCAAAGTCCTCAACACGGTGGCGGAAATATGCTATGCCCGCGGCAATAAGACCGAAGCGGTTAAAATGATAAAACTGGCTGTCGAGCAGGAGCCGGAAAACGAATTTTATCAGACGCAGCAGGAGAAATTCAGCAATTCCTTATCAAAATAAAACACGCTTCCTGAACTGGAAATTTGTCATTCGAATAGAATTCCCCTTGATTGTTCTTTGGGCAGTCGTTTTCGTCTGGCGGCCCATAATGCCTTAGCCATAACTGCAAATCTGATTCGTGCAACCTTGAAAGTCACAATTAGAAAGAACAAAATTAAGAAAAAATAAGCAGTCGCTTTAATAAGGGTCAATTTTGTGGGGGCGCATGCAAATAATATGACTGTCGCAACAAGTGCGGCCAGGAAAGAAATTATGGTATTATTGGTCAGGAAAAACTGAGCCAGGCATCTTTTCAAATGACCCTGCGAGTCCTCATTCTCATCGAGCTCGGAAAGCAAAATATAAATACCCTTGTATTCGGCATATGGGTCAATCATAATGTTCGTTTCTCCATGAGGATCGATTCCTTTTTCAATCTCGCATTTTATCCCATCTTTGTGACCATACCATTTTTTATCAATCGCCACATTCTCAAATATAATGCCAAAAGCCTGGGTCAATACCATGGCAGTAATCGCCATCGCTGTCCACAATAGATCGCTTTCGACGGCGAGAAGATTAACATAAGGGCAAAGGAAATTAGGATTTACGATCAAATAGGCTCCGTGAAGTACCGTAATGGTGACCAGACCCGGAATTACAGTGGCCAGGGCAACCCATAATGAAATGCTTAAAAATGCTCCCATCTTAGTTACCTCCATTTATTTTTATATCAGGTTCCAGTGTTACAGGCACAATAGGCTTTACACTACTTATAATTGCAGTGCGGCAGGCCAATGTATAAAATTGTCAGTGCGATGAGTATAAATATATTAATGGTTCTTTTGTGCCGGCACAATGCCTTGGAATCATAATATATTTTATTAAAGTGATTGTCAATAGTTGGAAATTCAATCAAAATCGGATAAGATGGAGAATATTCCGGGAATTTAAACTAGAGTTGTGTTCGGTTCCGGAATTTAAGCACGTTCCCGATAATAAACGAAATCATCTAAATCTGATGGTCTTCAGCAGATCATCGAGAGTTTTATATTGATCCTCGGTCGTATATGAAATGATAATGCTCATCGCATAACCTTTTATAATCGATGCGAAATATTGCTGAGAGATCGACCTGTCCTGATAAGTCATTGATACCTTAATATTGTCGAAATCAACACCGCCCAGGTTGGTGATGCCGTAGGTCCCGTCGAATTGCGTCTGAATCCGGCTGTTGCTCAGAATTTGCGCGACACTGGCCAGATAGTCTTTGCCGGACAGCACGCCCGATATCGGGTCTATTTTTTCCGCCACAATGGCAATATTGGGATTAAAGGCGACATCGGCGCCCATCGGGTATTTACTGGCCAGCAGCAGATTGACGGTGGTCAGGTCGCCCAGGTCAAGAGCCGCCTGCAAGTCTTCGTCATCGCCCGAAAGCAGTTTTTTGCCTCTTTCACGCATCATTTGTATTGTCTGATTTTCCTGAATCTGCCAATTATCCGATAAATCCAGGCTGAAATTGAAATATTTGTTGGTGTAAACGGCGTTTTCAACAATACCAAGATCGATTTTCTCCGCCGCTTTTTTGCTGCAGGCCAGAGATAATAATAAAATCAGGCTTAATGGAATTATTAGGATATTTTTCATCCGCATACCTCGGAGTTTAATTTCATATTGTCGAATCCAATACTAATTATTGCCGGCCGCAAGTCAACCTTAAAAAACCAAATTTCTTGACAAACGGATAATTATGAATATATTTAATTAATACTGCTAACGGTCCGAAACATAATAATATCAATCTCTAAATGGAGGGACGAGCCATGGAATTTTCTGGCAAGTCTTTGAGTGCGCTTTTTGGTTCCGTTTCCTGCCTGATCCTGCTGGTCATCCTGACCGCCCTGATGCCGGCACCGTTGGCAGCGCAATCCTGTAATCTGGAATTGGAAGTCAGGGACACCATTGCGTTTTCCGGGGAGGCCAATGCGGTTATTACGGTTTATATGAAAAACTATGTCGATACCGTGGGGGCATTTGAGTTATGGTTTATTCTCAATCGCCCCGATATTATGCAATTTGTCCTCGATTCGACCTTAAGGATCGATACCTTGTACTGGCGATGTCTGGAATGGGATGATATTTTCTGTGTCGATTCCAGCGATATTACCGATTCGGTCATTTTATACGGAGTCGAATATGACTGGCTGACCGCCGATTCCATGTATGTTCGGGAGGGAGCTTTCGATACCACCGGAACTCTGATATCGGGATGGGATGCGGTTATTGCCCGATCTCTGGCTCCTGG
This sequence comes from Candidatus Zixiibacteriota bacterium, assembly GCA_040752235.1. Taxonomy (GTDB): domain Bacteria; phylum Zixibacteria; class MSB-5A5; order GN15; family PGXB01; genus PGXB01. The sequence continues at coordinate 3,323 of JBFMFJ010000282.1, forward strand.
GGGAATGGATTTGAAGGTGACGGGCATGGCCAATGATTTTCTCCCGCCGTTTAATGATGGGATTTTACCTCAAGACGGTATGTACCCGCTCATAAAACTGTTAACCAATGTTTATGAGCTGCCGGATACGCTGCAGGATCGAACCGTCGGTATTTTAATTCAAAAAAGTAATTTAAGTGTTTTTTCGATTTCCGATATGCATGGATCCAGTATCGGAATTATTGTAGATACCGTGTATGAAGAAAAATGCTACACCTGCGGTCCCGGAATCGATCCTCCCTGTGATCCGATGTGGCGGGTTCCGTGCGAAAGCCCCGAAGTGGATTCGGTCTGGTGCTGCGATACCGTTTATGTCCCGTATCTCGATACCACTTATGTATGTATCGAAGATGGGTGGCTGACAGCAGTTCCGGTATTTCTTTGCGGCGATGTTGACGGCAATGGGACAGTCAATATTCTGGATATTACACGGCTGGTGGCCTACTTATATAAGCAAGGGGAAGCACCGGAAGACCTGAGGGCCGCGGATGTCAACAACAGTTGCTCCACGAATATACTCGATGTCACGGCCCTCGTTTCTTACTTGTACAAGCAGGGGGCGGCCCTGAATTGCCCGTATTTCTATCCCTGTTTGTAAAGTAAAAATCCATTTCAAAAATTCAAGGCCCGGCTGAAGAATTGCCGGGCCTTACTATTTATATTAAGGGAGAAATTGAAGACGACAATTAGTGGTTTATTTTGACATTTTCTTTCGGAACCCAGCCGCAGTCCCCGGTTTGGTCGAGACACCAGTACCAGCCAACTTCCTCATTGATTATAAGCAGTTCATCTCCGGGATTTACTGTCAGCTCGGTGGCATCATAATCATACAGCATGACCGCATCGTTTCCATCCATTTGGATATAACTCTCCGGGACCCAGCCGCTGATATTCTTTTGGTCGGTACACCAAATCCAGCCGGGCCATTCGCTTTCCTTTTCGCCGGTTCTTATTCGATCGTTCTTTTTCAGCTTCAGGGGATTCGGATAGGCCGACCGATATGCCTTGATGACGCGGCATGCCTCATAAGCGGGTCTGGCAGATTTTGCCGCCCCATTTTTTACGCCGCGGCGGAACAACCAGTACCCGAGAAGGGTTATTCCCATTGCGAAAAACAAAATTACCGTTGAGCCTATCAAATAACCGATATGGTAAACAAATTCCTCACTTTCCGTTTTGATAATATCACCGACGGCTAGATCATAAATGTTTCCCACCGCCAATGCAGCCAGAATCACGCCGAGAAGCATGATTATCAGTCCGGCTATCAGGAATATTGTCTTTTTCATGATATGTTTATTGACTGCGATAGACTGCATATTCTTTTATTTCAATTCAATTCTTTCCATAGTCCGCACCTTGACAGATTCCAGAGCAATCAGATCAACCGAGGATATGTTCCCCGCGAAATGGATATTGTCTTCATTAAGTTTATCCGCCAGCGCCTTACAAACATCCCCGTCCTTCGAGTGGGCAACAGTAATATGCGGAATAAAAGTAAATTCAAGAATCAGATTTGCGGCCAAAATTCCGGTGTACAGTCTGTCATGAAGTCTGACAATATCACTGAATCCCTTATCGGGGACCAAAAAGGTATACCAGAGATCACTCCGAATATCCTTATGGACAATTGCGCTGCGGATTTCAAATGAAAAAGGATGAAAATCCCGGCAGCTTTCCCGGCAGTGATCCGTGAAAGATGACAGGTCGATATCCGAGATTGGATAGACGATAGAGAAATGAGGCTCTATCATTTCATAATTCATGTCATGCGTTTTGCGCACGGATTGAATCAGACTATAATCTTTGTCGAGTAGTCTCGGATAGCATAGAGCCAT
>JBFMFJ010000283.1:0-5166 GCA_040752235.1 Candidatus Zixiibacteriota bacterium
CATCTCGCGATCGGTTTTAAAGGATGATTCCGATCTTTTGAATTCCGAGCCGACCCCGCCGACGTTGATAACATGCTCCTTGAAATCAAGTTTTCGGTAATTGTTGGGTTCTTTGTTGTCGAGAATGTGGACTTCGCCGTCATAAAGGGTAAATTGAACCGTCTGGCCGCCATCGATAAATTTCATCAGCCCCGATTTGGCCACGGTGATCCGGGGTTGACTGGGATTGTTTATTTCGGTGATACGAATCCCCTGGACTTCCGAAGTCGTGTGATTGATATGGTCAATCAGTATTATGTAACCATCAATATCGGTAATAAATATTCCCGGTTTAAATATCAAAGTGGGGCGCATCGATCTGATATCGCCGCTGAGAGTCCGCGCCTTATGGTTGAGAACCGGCAGAACCTTGTCGCTGAACTGGATCATGCCATATGTCAATATTCCGGCGGCGATCAAAAGGGGGATTAGCACTCGTAAAAGGTTAATACCGGAAGTCTTAATCGCTATTATTTCGAAATCGGAGGTCATCCGGCCAAAGGTCAAAAGAGTTGCCACCAAGACGCCCATCGGCACGGAAAGGGCGATCATCCAGGCCAGATTGAGAAAAATCAATTCCAGAACAATCAGGAAAGAGACATCCTTGTCGATGACCAGATCAACGATTTTCGGAATCGTCTCCAGAATTAGCAAAAATGTAATAATAAATACCGAAAACAGGAAAGGCGGGATATGTTCCCTGAGAATATATCGGTTTAATATCTTCATATCAGGTAGCAATATATAAACTTCGAGGTCCTAAACAAAGAAAAACTACTTTACCCGTTATACAAATCTGTTTATCTTAGACAAAAGGTTAAATCCGTAATTGTCATGATAAAAGACTTCGTCATTTCCGATACCGTAACCGCCTTTGTGGCGGTCCGCCGCAAGGATGTTAAGGAATATAACGGCAATACCTATATTTCTTTCGAATTCGGCGACGCCTCGGGCCGAATTCAGGCCGTATGGTGGGAGCCGGACCAGTCCGCAATCGAGGAGCTGGAAGAGGGCGATATTGTCAAAATTAAAGGGACGGTGTCGCAATATCGCGGGAAACCGCAGTTAAAAGTGGTTAAACTTCGGCCGGCCAAACCGGAGGAATATAACCTGGCCGACCTACTGCCGCATTCCCAGTTTACCAAAGATGAGCTGAAGGGAAAAATTCTCTCAATGACGGAGCGCGTCGAAAACAGCTATATTCGCAAACTGCTGGATTCATTCTGGAACGATACGGAATTTTTCGAAAACTACCTTGGGGCGGCCGGAGGCAAACTCTGGCATCACGCCTTTATCGGAGGGCTGGCCGAGCATTCCCTCAATGTGACCGAGTTGTGTCTTGATATTTCCAACAAATACCAGTTTCTCGACCGGGACCTTTTGATATTCGGCGGATTATTTCATGATATGGGGAAAATGTATCAGTACAAGATTACCTCATTTATAGACTATTCCGATGAGGGGCGCCTGATAGGCCATATCAGTATGGCCGACGCGCTTGTTACCAAAAAAGCCGGGGAGATTGAGTCATTCCCGCCGAATCTGCTTATGAAACTGAGACATCTCATACTATCGCATCATGGACAGGTCGAATACGCCTCGCCGGTTGTGCCGCAAATTCCGGAAGCATTCGTACTCTATTATGTCGATGAAGTTGATGCCAAGATGGGTGCTATTGAAAGAATTCGCGAAAAGACCGGCGGGACAGGCTGGTCGGAATTCGTCAATCTTATCGGGCGGCATTTGTATTTCGGCGAAAACAAGTAATCCAACATGTCCTGCAATAAAACCATTATACTCAAGACCAATAACCTCACCCGTGAGATTTCAAAGAACGGCTCAGTTGTTAAGACGGTAGACTCCATCACGTTCGAATTTAACAAGGGATTAATTTATAATATTGTCGGGCCATCGGGAGCCGGGAAATCATCATTCCTGAGACTGCTCAACCGGCTGGATGAACCGACCGGCGGCGATGTGACATATTATGACAAACCAATTAGTACCTATGACCCGACCGAACTTCGCAAAAAAATTTCCATGCTTTTCCAGACGCCATATCTTTTTCCGGGGACAGTCAGGGATAATCTCAATTTCTGCTGCCCGAAATCTGAAGTAAAGGATATTGATTTTCATCTGAAACGGGTCGGCCTGAAGGCGGAATATGCGGATAAAGAGGCCGATGATTTATCGGTGGGGGAAAAGCAGCGGGTGGCCCTGGCGCGGTCACTTTTTCAGCAGCCGGATATATTGCTGCTTGACGAGCCGACCTCAGCGCTGGATCCGACATCATCGCGTCGAATTGAGGAATTAGTATTGGGGCTTTCCGGGGAATTGTGCCTGACCATAATCATTGTGACACATAATCCCGAACAGGCTCTCAGGCTGGGCGGCAAGGCGCTTCTGCTGGTTAAGGGCAGGCTGATAGAATCGGGGGAGGCACGGGAGATGTTGACCAAACCGGCCAGTGAACTTGGGAAAAAATATATCGGCAAGGACCTGGAATGATAGAAACGGGTTACCTTCAAGTCTTAGCCTCGGCAGCGCTGGCGCTGGTGGCATTGATTCTGACCAGGATGAAGACGATTCCGGTAGAGAAGGAAATCGCCTTTGGGTCAGTGCGCGCTTTTGTCCAGTTGATAGCGGTCGGCTATGCGCTTGAGTTTATTTTCAAAACTGAGTCTATCTGGCTGATACTTCTGTCAGTGGCGGTTATGCTGGTGGTGGGGGCCTACACCGCGGGGCAGCGCGCCGAGCATTACAAAAACGGTTTCTGGATAGCGCTGATATCCATGGGGGTCGGCTCGCTTGTTACTCTGGGATTGATGCTTATTCTGAAAATTATCAGCATTGAAGCGCGATATATTATTCCATTGTCGGGTATGATCATTTCGAATTCAATGAATGCCACCGCGATTGCATTTAATCGTATCGGCTCTGACTTGAAAGCCAATAAGCTGGCCATAGAGACGGCGCTGTCACTGGGGAAGACCTGGAAAGAGGCCTCGCGGAATTTCTACCGGGCCTCGGTCAAAGCCGGCATGATTTCGATATTGAATTTTCTAAAGACGGTCGGCCTGGTGGCGCTTCCGGGTGCTATGACCGGTATGATACTGGCCGGCGCCTCGCCGCTCGATGCGGTTTTGATTCAATTGGTAGTCGGCTATATGTTGTTGCTGGCGGTATCGATATCGGCGGTGATTTCGGTCGAAATGTCGATTCGCAAATTTTTCAATTCGGCGCAGCAGTTTATCGGCTAAGCTTTATTTCCGCTTGATTTTCCGAGAAATTTAAGTAAATTGTGATTTTTTGGCGGGCGGATATTATTTGCCCGCCGCCGGAGTCTTAATCGGAGAGGTGTCCGAGTTGGCCGAAGGAGCACGCCTGGAAAGTGTGTAGGGGGTAACTCCCCTCCAGGGTTCGAATCCCTGCCTCTCCGCTTTTAGAGCCGCTTGGAGCGAAGCGACTTAGCGGCTCTTAAATGCTGAGCGAATGCGAAGTATAAACCCTGAGCGAATGCGAAGGGCTTTTTTTTGCCTTCAATCTGGGCTCAACAGCCATATAGCGATATGGTTTTTGGCCTTCGGCGGGCCTTAGGGGTCTTTATCCCGGAATAATCAAAGCATGCGGGTCGAAATCCCCTGCCTGAAAGCCGACATCGAAATCTACACTCGATTCTTGACAAGACGCACTAATCAATTATATTGAAATCAGCTGGACATTTTTACGTCGGCTTCGAACAGAGTCATAAGGTCTTCCTGTCGGAGGGAAATAAAATGAAATTTGTTAAAATCCTTTTTGGGGCGCTTGGCCTATTATTATGCCTTTTCAGCGCCTTATCAGCAACAATTATCAATGTCCCGGACGATCAGCCAACGATACAAGCTGGAGTAGATGCCGCTGCAAGTGGCGACACAATATTGTTGAAGCCGGGAATATATACGGGAGACGGAAATAACAATATCAGACTGTATGATAAGTCTTTGGTAATAATAGGCACTGCCGGACCAGATTCAACCATAATTGACGTTATTGAGTCAAACCAGTACGCCTTTTTCTGTGATATCACAATAGATGAGAGAATAACATTTGATCTCAGCGATGTTTCAATCACCAATGCGAGTTGTGGAATCTATTCATATTATGGCATAATTACATTTAATCTGGAAAATGTTGTCATTCATAATTGCACTGGTTGGGCTATAAATGTCTTTGGTGGTTCAGTAAATGTCAATGTAAATAATTGTGAGATATCCAACAATATTAATGGCATTTCGTCTGAAATTGGTGAAGTCTTTATAGGCAATAGTGATTTCTACTATAATTCCGGGACCGCCATGGGTATATGTGCATATAATTATCCCTCTGATACAACACTGATAGCGACCAAGTGTCGATTTGTGGGCAACAATATGGCTATTGCAAAATTCTCACCCGGGCGCGTGGATAGTTGCACATTTGATTCAAATCAGGTATCTATAGGGGGGGAAGGAATATATTCTGACTGCAATTTTACACACACTATGCAAAGCGTAATATTAATGGGATGTTGTCGGACAATGGCAGTATATAATTCAGTATTTGAAACTAATTATGGAAATATTGCAAGAATAGGAGATATGCCGTCAAGTCCGTCATCCATATTATTCGATAATTGTCAATTTAGTTATAATAATGGTGGTGTTTCCGAATATGGAATGGGAGCACGCTCAATTAGAATGTATGACTGCACTTACATATATAATGATTCTCCGGTTGTTATCACCTTTTGCCCAAGTCGTTCTATAATAGAGAATTGCACATTTGCGTATAATTCAAACGGTGCAATTAGAGTAAAGGATTATTATGAAGATCATTCCATAGCAAATAACATTTTTTATAATAATTCATATGCGATAAATGCTGATACATATTTAGACTCATCTTATCAATTTTACTTTGGGTGCTGTGACGTTTATAGTGAAAATGGGGATCAATATATCGGAATACCGGATCACACGGGAATAAATGGAAATATTTCGGCTGACCCACAATTTTGTGATTTGGTAACCGATGATTATACAATAAATTTGTTCTCACCTTGTGCCCCGGAAAATAATAGCTGTAATGTCCTTATGGGCTCATGGC
>JBFMFJ010000284.1:0-5163 GCA_040752235.1 Candidatus Zixiibacteriota bacterium
TTGACTCGATATCGAGATGGTTGGTCGGCTCGTCGAGAAGCAGAAGATTATTACGCCCGGCCAGCAGACGCGCCAGAGCGGCACGGTTTTTCTCGCCGCCGGAAAAATCGGTCAACCGATTGTGAAAACGATTCTCAGGGAAACCAAGCCCCATCAAAATAACTTTTATTTCATTTTCATACTCATAGCCGCCGGCTGCCTCAAAACGATGCTGGCAATCACCGAATTTTTCCAGCAGTTCCTGAGAATCGGGCTGCTCCGATAGATTTTTCTGAAGCGTATCCATCTCCGATCGCAAATCCAGCAGATCGGTGCGGGCCGAACAGACAAAGTCAAAAAGGTTCATCTGTTCGGATTCCCCGAATTCCTGCTCGAGGTAGGCAATCGAGCATCCCCTGGCGCGCGTTATATTTCCCGAATCTGGTGTCATGCGCCCGGTCATTATTTCAAACAGGGTGGTCTTGCCGATGCCATTGGGACCGACCAGTCCGATTCGATCGGTTTCGTTGACGGAGAAATTCAGATTTTCAAAAAGAACCCTGTCTTCGAATTGCTTTATGATATTTTCGCCGGCCAGTAATGTCATTGCTCTTTTAATTCCGGTTCGGTTTCCCGGGAGAAAAGCATCTCCACCGCCATAATTATAACCGCGGCCCAGAGGAAAATTTTCCATAACTCGCGTCCAAAACGCGCCTCCGAGATCACGGTCGCCGCCGCCCTATTATAAGGAATCACTTTGAATTTTTCAATTCCCAGGGCTGACTTAAAGCGGTCGAAATCGACAGTGGCCAGGTTCCCCTCATTGGTATTGAGATTGACCGGGAAAAGATCTATTAACCGGTCATTGCTGCGGAGTTGATAAAGACCGGGCATGTCGATCGGCCGGCATTCATACACCTCGCGACCGGCCTGCTCGGTGCCGGTGATGTCGAAAATACGATTGTCCGGAGTCGCCATTTGCACGGTGCCGTATCGGGTCAGGCGGCCCGCCACCGACCGAAAAACATTTTCGCCGACCATGTTTTTTGACTCATATTCGGAAACATCCCCGGCCAGATATTCTACCGTTCGGATTATAAAGGGTACAAAGAATGAATGCGAGGCCAGGTCGGTGTAACGGGGTGACAACGGCGAAGTCATCATGATGATTTTGCCCAGGCCATATGGAGTTTCCGCCATAGCCGGATCGCCATTGGAAAAGTAAGCCAGGACACGGCCGCCTTTGCCTTCGATTTTGGGAAGGGCAAAGAAGCGGAAGGTGGGCAGTGAATCCTGCTGGAAAACGGAAAAGGCCTTAAATATCGGATGCGTGTAGTCGAACCTTTCCAGGGTATAATAGCCCGCACCGGAGAAAAACGGGGGAGGAGGCGTAATAAGGTCGATGTCCAATTTCGAACCGAAGTTTTCATTAAAGTATCTCGGATCCAGATTAGCTCCGGCGATAAGGAACAATCCGCCGCCGCCATCGACAAATTTTAGTATCTGCGATGTTTCCACCGAGCCAAGCGAGGATATTCCGGCCAGCACCACCGCATCATAATCGCGGAAATTGACCGTGTTAAGCTGGTCGGGATCGATGATCTTGACCGACCAGTACATCGCCAGCTTTTCGGAAGGCACCAGCGCCAGGCGAATCAATTCGCCGCTGCCGTCATCATCCACCACCAGAATATTGAAACGATCGGGGATCATGAAACTGAAATAATATTTATTGTCGGCAGGGAAACCATCATCGGATAATTCTATCCACCCGGAATGATAACCGGTTTTATGAACGGCGGTCTTGAACTGGATGAACTGGCGGCCGCCTTCCTCAATGGAAAATTCGCTTTGCATGACACGGATACCGTTAATAAACAGAGATGCCAGAAGCTGTGATTTGGGGAAATTATCGTAGTTCTGGATTTCGGCCTTGACGGAAAAATCGATTCCGACTTCGATCAACTGGCCGCCCATATCTATATTGACCACGCCGCAGTTGCCGTCGGTCTCGACCGGGATATCTATCATATAGGTTGAAATATCCGCCGCCGGTTTCTTTACCGAATCGGGCAGAGAGCTTAACTGACGGTCGGTGATAATATATAATTCGCGGTTCAGGTTTTGCGACCGCTCCAGCAATTCAACCGCCTTGTTATAAGCCTCTCCGAAATTGTCGGCATCAAAACCGGGAGTGGTTTCGGCCAGGACATTTTCGGCTATATCGCGGCTGAAAAATCTTTCTCCGGCGGGGAAATAGGCTTTGCGGTCATAAGGGATGACCATAATCTCATCCGACTGCCCGAAATTTTCCAGAATCGATTCAGCGCTCCTTTTGGCGATGTCGAAGGTTTCTCCGTCCTTGACCTGGCGCTGCATGGAGGCCGAGCGATCCAGCAAAATGACCGATGATACCCCGGCATGAGAGCCGATATAGCCGCCTTTTGAAGCCGGACGGGCGAAGGCAAGCACCGCCACGAGGATAATCAGCATACGCAGCAACAGCAGGAGCAACTGGCGAATTTTGATCCGCCGCACCTGGCGCTTTTGCATTTCCTTGAGATGTTTGAGCGATGAAAACTCAACGATTCGGACCTTGCGTTTGGAAAAGAGGTGTATCAGAAGAGGGATTAGCGCGGCCGCCGCCGCAATCAGAACCGCTGAATTGAGGAAGTTAAACATGGCGATAACCAACCGGGTCAGCGCTTAAATGGTTTTTCTATGTATTGTTCGCACAACTTGCGATGGTATTCGGCCAGAGGCACCGAGAGAGCATCACGATAATGTTCTATCGCTTCGGCATGATTCCCCTGAAGATCTGCCAGTTTTCCCAGGCTCAGTTTTATCAGCCCCAGGTAGAACGTCCTCAGTTCAATGAAGCTGCATAATTCCAGGTATTGCCGGGCTTCGTCATATTGGCCGAGCCCCATTAGAGCCAGACCGGCCCGCAATCTGAAAATAGGATCTTCGGGCGCCTGCGGAATCATCTCTCTGGCCCAGATCAAAGCATCGCTGTAGTAACCATCGGCCCTGGCGGAATCATAGTTTTTTCCTCCGGAGCCGTACATCTCGCCAAGGAAAAGCATAAACTCCATTTTCCCGGAAATATTCTGCTCGATATTATAATAATCCTCGGCCATTTTTATAGCTTTCGCGGTATCGCCTTTCATGGCGGTGATTTTCGCCAGCATCAGACCTGCCGTGGCATAGGTTGTATCGAGAGTGAGAACCGTATCGAAATAGGTCAGGGCATTGTCATACTCGCCGTTGATCCAGAATAAATTGCCCAGAATCTGATAATATAATGGATTCCTGCCGTCAATGCGGATGAGTCTTTTGTATCCGTCAATGGCATCATAGTAGTGCCCGTATTGATAATAAGTCACTGACAATTTTTTCCAGGTATCGACCGAGTCGGCGCCGGTCTGATCATAATGAGTCATTTGTTTGATATATTCGATCTGCTTATCGGATTGATACAGGGCGTTGGCCCGCGAGGCATAGTAGTCGAAGATGGTCCTGTCAAAAGTCGTAGTGTCGATACAATAATGCCATTCTTTTTCCAATGTGTCGATCGGCTTTTGGAAGACTTCTTCAAGGGCACGAAGAATGGTCAGGTCGTCGGATCGCTCGTACCATTTCATCGCCCGGGTTATACCGTATTGATCGGCAAGAAATCTCAGGAATGCCGACGCGCAAATTTCGGCCGTGATCGGATCGGTGCCGTAATAGCCCGAGGTGGTTAGCAGGTCTTTTATATTCGGGAGCGGTTGTTCTTTTTTAAGCTTTTGAATGTTGTACGGAACGAAATCGAAATATCCGGCGAGCCCTTCGACCATGAATGGCGGGGCATAGCCATGAAGCCTGAGGAGTGTCAGCATGTTCGGAAGGATGACATCGACCGATGAGAAATTATGGTGATACAGGGTGTAGACGACCGCGCGTCCCGGATCGATAGCATACCCGAAGCGTTTATCCCAGTGGACGGTTTCAACGGCGCACGGGCAGAGATAAAAACTGATTTTCCCGGGGCTGTTTACATCGAAGGCCTTGCGAAACCTGGTATAATCTGCTTCCAGATAATTTTTTATACTGTTCCAGTTAAAATCACCCAGTGAACCCTCAACATAGTACAAATCGAAATTGGCCGACGGATCCATTTTGAAATAGCGGTCATCCGGTTCGATATCGCATTGAGCCCCCTCGATTTGAACACGCTGGCGGGGACTGATTAATAACTGGTACACGGAGCCGTTTTTACCGGGGATATTCTCAAACCTGGCCGGCAGATTGAACTCGATACGGAATCTTTTGGCGATATTATAGGGATTGGAACCAATGGTCACAAGGTGGCTGTTGAATGTCACCGACTGGGAATCGGCGCTCTCAATTGAGATGTCGACCGTCATATTAACCAGAAAAGTCGAGATGTTTTTACCGACGGGTGCATCAATCGTGTCCCTTGTAATTTCAAAATAGCGATCGACAGCTTCCGGTTTTTGCCGGACAATAAGTTCAAACTGAACCCCGTCATTAGTAACGGCCTGAATATTCGGGACGAGGATTAGAAAAAGCAAAATCCCCGTCATCAACATTAGGGCTAATTTCTTCATATGACTATTCTACAAACAGAATTATCAAACGTTGGAATTAATTTTCGGCCAACACAATTCTTCTATCCTTTAATACCGGCAGGACCGGAATGGAATCAATCCGGGAGGCGAATCCGACATCCTCTGCAAAGCCTATTTCGGTGAGGTAGCGCCCGTGTTCGCCATTGGCAATTGCCTCCTGCAGGTTGCCGCTGTAGCTTTGGTACAGCAGCAGCACCAGAGCGGCGGCGTCATTGAGTTTCAGTTCAAGATTGAATTCGGACCGGAGTTTGTGAATGATCATTCCACCGCATAATGAATCCTCGATTGAAAAATCGCCTTCCTCGCCGGCGCACAAGATAGCGACATCATTGCCGGCCCGTACTATATGGGATGCCACCGTTGAAATATTCACCAGTCCGCAGGTGATGGCCAGTTTGGAATGTTTCGCCTTTGAATAAAGCTGAGTGCCGTTGGTCGTGGTCAGAATGACGATTTTGCCGGCGACCGTATCCTCGTTATACTCCAGCGGCGAGTTGCCGTGCGTGAAATTCTCGATCCGGACTCCTTTGCGTTCGCCGCCGAGGACGGT
>JBFMFJ010000285.1:0-5156 GCA_040752235.1 Candidatus Zixiibacteriota bacterium
CAGCAGCCCCAGGTCAGTTTCTGACTGGAAAAGCTTTCCAGACCGCAGTGAACCGCAATTGAGGGCAGGGCATAGCCGAACCCGAAGCAATCGGGTAGAAAAATGTCGCGGCTGGATTTGCCGAATTCCTTTTTGAAATAACCGTTCCCGTACAACGTATGACGAACCAGTGATTCAAATGATGGGATATTCACATCGACGGCATCGACCCAGCTTCCGGTGACCCGCCATTGTCCGAATTCGATGTACGGTCGGACTCTTTCGAAATCCTCCGGGTAATATTCATTCATGAGCATATAGCGAAAGGCGCCCTCGAAGCTGAAGACATAATCGGGATAAAGGTCCATCAGTTTGTAATTATCGAGAAAAGTAGAGGGAATATATTCTTCGATACTATTCTTGACAGTCCAGCGCCACTGGGTGTCCAGATGAGCCGTTCCGACTACGAGCAGCTTTGATTTCGGTGTCTGTAACGTATCTTCCGATGATTGCGCCATGAGCGGCGCATTAAAGAGTACCATTATTACTGCTAACGCCAATACACTACGCATCATGTCCGTCCTTTATTGTTCGTGAATTATTTTTGTCAATGTCAGACCTTTTCTTTTTATGCCATAAGTTTTTCAGGTTGAATTTTTTCTGTTTAAGGCGGTCAATCAGAACCGCCGCCAGAATGACCAGGCCGAGGACTACTTTTTGAGTATAACTTTCGACGTTTACCAGGTTCATCCCGTTCTGGATGACGGCGATGATAAAAGCGCCTATAAGTGTTCCGAGAATACGTCCTTCACCGCCCATCAGGCTCGTGCCACCCACGACAACCGCAGCAATGACATACAGTTCATAGGTCAGACCATAAGTCGGGGCGCCGCTTTTTAGTTGTGATGCCATTACCACGCCGCCAAGCCCGGCCAGCATGCCGCAGATGGTGTAAACCGAAAATAACACCAGTTTGACCCTGATACCCGAGAGGCGGGCGGCTTCCGGAGTGCCGCCGACAGCATAGATATAACGACCATAGGTAGTGCGGGTCATGGTTAGATGAGCTACGGCATATAATACAAGCATCAAAATAACGGCGTTCGGAATATGCAGAAGCGGATCAACGCCACGCCCAAGCCAGACAAAACTGTCGGGAAGCTGATATATCGGTTTTCCCTGAGAAATTATATAACCCAGGCCGGCCGCAACCTGCATCATGGCCAGGGTCGCTATAAAGGGCGGAATTCGAAACCCGGTAATCATCAAACCGCTGAAAGCGCCGACACCGCCGCACAGCATTATACCGGCGAGGGAAGCAAGAATCATGGTCAGGTTTGAGGCCTGCGTTCCTCCAAAGCGGCCGATAATCCAGGCGACAATAACCGCCGACAGGGCAATAATACTCCCCACCGACAGGTCAATCCCGGCCGTGATAATAACCATCGTCATGCCTATGGCGATTATTGCAATTACCGTGATCTGGTTGGCGACATTCCGAATATTGTCCGGCATCAGGAAAATCGGCCATTTATGCGATGATGGTGACAGGATTTTCATTTTCTGAAAGTCAGTCAGTTGAGAAGCAATCATGTTTATAGTCGGCGAAAATTCATGGGTGGAGACGATATATTGATACTTCGATGACGCCGAGTCGAGTTCGAGCAGTTCGGAACGGATGTCAGTCGGGTTACCTGAGATATAGCGGAGGGCATATTTATGGAGAACCGATTTATCATTCTGCAATGTCTCGAAAAATTCCATGTTATCATTACTGGTCCCCGTTATAACCAGCAAATCAGTTTTTTCAGGAATATTATTTTTGATTTGTTCGAGAATATCCCGGGCCGCATCGGCGCCGGTCGGATATTGTTCGGTGACAGTCAATAACGAAAATAACAGGCATAGAATCGCCAGAACGATAATCATGCCGTAATCGGATAACAGATGACTCAATCTTGTGGATCGATGTAATGCGGTCAGTTTATTGCTTTGACTTTCATTCAAGAGTATTTCTCCGTTTTGATCATCATATAGCCACAGCCATTATTGACTCCTGGGTGGCGTTTTTTACATCATCGATCTCGCCCGCGACTCGCCCGCCTTTCATGACCAGGATACGGTCGCAAATGCCAAGCAATTCGGGCAGTTCCGATGAAATGACGACAATGGCTTTTCCCTGCGCGGCCAGCCTGCCAATCAGGAGATACATTTCATATTTCGCCCCGACATCGATTCCGCGCGTGGGCTCATCGAACATGATCACTTCACTATTTGTCTCGAGCCACCGGGCGACCAGTAGTTTTTGCTGATTACCGCCGGATAATTCCTCGGCTTTCTGCCTGGAATGTGACAGTCTGATCTGCAATTTTGATATCTGATCCGAGAAACGTTCATCCTCGCGCCTTTGATAAATCCAGCCGAGAGTGGACCAGGAATTCAGATTGGGGAGGGCGAAATTTTCCTTAACGGTCGCTCCCAGGACCAATCCCTGTGCCTTGCGGTCTTCAGTAAGCAGACAAATTCCGCTTCTGATGGCATCATGCGGGGTGGAGATATCAAGCGGGTTACCATTCAATCGGATATCACCGTGACCTCGGGGATCGGCCCCGAAAATTAATCTTGCCATTTCGGTTCGACCGGCTCCCATCAATCCGGCGATTCCCAGGATTTCGCCGCGGTGAACAGCGAATGATACATCATGAACCATACCACCTTCAAGGTCATGCACCTCAAAACATATTCCACCCTTATCAACCGATGCTTTATAATACTCCTGATCCAATGACCGTCCGACCATCTGTTCAATGAGCCCGGAGCGAGAGTATTCCGATGTCGGCTGTGTCGCAATCGTCATGCCGTCACGCATGACCGTTATGCGCTTCGCGATCGTGAGGACTTCATCGAGACGATGGCTGATAAAAATGATACCCATACCGCGATCCGCCAATTCCCGCAGCAGATCGAACAGGTGAGAGACCTCCCTCGGCGCCAGCGCGGCGGTCGGTTCATCCATGACCAGTACCTCGGCATCACGGGCCAGAGCGCGGGCAATCTCGACGATCTGCTGCTGGGCTACAGTCAATTCCGAAATCAGGGATGAAGGACTGAAGTTTCCCCCGAGGCGCTCAAGTAATTCCTTCGCTCTGCTTCGTTCAAGACGATGATTGATAATGCCGTTTCCCGCCGTCTCATGACCAAGAAAAATATTGGCGGCAACGGATAACGACGGTACCAGAGTAAATTCCTGGTAAATAGTCGCTATTCCGGCTTTTTGGGCATCCAATGGGGTGCGAAATGCAACAGCATTATCTCGCAGAAAGATCGCCCCTTCATCCCGCTGATAAACTCCCGTAAGAATTTTAATCAGGGTGCTTTTTCCTGCCCCGTTCTCTCCGACAAGGGCATGAATCTCACCTTTGCGCAAATCAAACCTGGCGGATTTCAAAGCCTGCACGCCCGGAAATGATTTGCTCAATCCCGAAATTCTTACGAGTGAGGCCGCCTCGGCCGGCTGCATTTCGGATGATTGACTCATCGTTTGCCTGAATTTAATTAGTTGGGGCCGGGCCGTGAAAACAAATCGCAGTTGATAAGGATTGTTGACCCGACGGGACTACCGGATAAATAAGTTTTCACTGCCTCTATAGTACTTTGCCCAATCTTTCTTGGCTGCTGGATGACATCGGCATAAATTCTGCCCTCGGAGATGGCCTCTCTGGCTTCGGGGACAGCATCGAATCCGACAATTTTGACCTTACCGACTTTGCCTGCCTTTTCAACGGCTGCGAGTGCCCCGAGAGCGGAATCATCGTTGATGCCAAAAAATGCTTTCAGGTCAGGATGAGCCTGCAGGATGTCTTCCGCGGTGCGAAAGGCCTGGTCTTTGACACCATGACCCGACAGCTTGGCGACTATCGTGATTCCTTCATGCTTCGCAATTTCTTCTTCGAAACCTTTGACTCTCTGTATCACCGATTCCACCTCGGGGTGATCTATAATAGCCACTTTGCCGTTGCCGTCTATAGCACTTGCTACGGCCAGTGCCGCCAGGCGGCCGCCTTCAACATTATCCGAGGCAATATGGGAAATCACTTTCGCCTCCGGTGCAAGGCAGGCGATGTCGGCCGTAAAAACAGGAATACCAGCTTCATTGGCGGCAGCAATCGCTGTTCCGATTGATCTTGAATCGCAAGGGCTTACGATTATTGCGTTGACCTTCTGGACAATAAAGTCATTAATCTGGTCTTTCTGTTTGGCAACATCGAATTCGCCAGCAGTGATTATTAGTTGGAATCCGGCCGAATCGGCAGCTTCCTTAAGGCCGGCCTCGAGGTCCTGATAAAAGGTGTGTGTTCGGGTCAGGAGGGATACTCCGATGGTAATGCCGGAAGCTTGTTTCTGAGTAGCGTTTTTTTCAGCATTACTGCAACCGATGGCCGCGAATAACATCCCGGCGATCGCCAGCCCCAGGGTCCATTTTAGGAGTCTTTGCATCTAATACCTCTATTTCCTGCCGTTGATTCATATGTAAAACGGCATGGCTAAAATCGTTCACTTTTTGGCTTTTAATATAAATGGTTGTTTGGCGTCAAGCAAGCCAATCCCATTTTATGCTGTATTTGATTTGAAAAGGATTTATCGGCAATGAAGCGGAGTCGGCATTGTTTTCCAGGATTTTGGTTGCCCCTAAAGGGCATCATTCTTGACAATTAGAGGAAATGCCGGTATTTTTGAAAAAGTCCAACAAATTCAAAGCAATGTTATGAAGAGTATTAAAAAACACAAACATGAAGACCGTACGAGAGTAATCGCCGAAATGATTCCGTTGGTCAAAAAGATGTTCGGTGATAACCTTTTAGCCTTTGCGGTCTGTTGTTCCTACGCGCGAAATGAAGATGCCGATTATTCGGATCTGGAATTGATCGCCTTTGTCAAAACAATGCCCGAAGGAATGCCGCGGGACGGATTTGCCAAATTGTATGACGGCATGCTGATCGAGCTGGAATGGATGACAAGAGAAACATATTTGAATACCACTCGTGATGTCACTGAATTCTGGTATTTATCGGGATCAGACAGGCTGGTTCCGATTATCAATGATGAGTTTATTGCGGAACTCAATGCATATAAAACGCCGGATTTGAAACAGAAATGTTTGGATCAGGCGGTGGGCG
>JBFMFJ010000286.1:0-5154 GCA_040752235.1 Candidatus Zixiibacteriota bacterium
GATGCCGTCAACAAGACCCCAAGAACGGCGCTCCGCAATGAATATGAGCTGACTCTTTCTCTGGAGTTATTTATTCAGGAGGGCAACCCGGTCTATGCCGAGGATATAATCGAGTGGGATGTCAACCTGACTCGTCCGGCTGATATACTCCGATGCAATATAGTATCTCTCGGATTTCGTAATCGGTCTTTTTTGATCGGCTCCAATACCTCGATTCCGGAAGGTTCGAATATCAGGGACGCTGTTATCGGGAATAACGTGACTATCGATAACGCCGTTTCGCTTCACAGGGTTCTCGTCTTTGATGAGAGTCACATTAACACGAATGAACAATTGGAAAATGTCGTTATAACGCCAAGGGCCATTATCCCATGTCTTGATGTTGGGGAATAGTCACTGGTCAACATCATGGTGCCGCAGGAGCACATATAAAACAGGAGGTAAAAAATGACTACACCTGCAGATTGGAAAACATTTGTCACACACATCAAGGACCTTGATGCCGTTGAGATGGTCGACCGTGTCGTACAGTTCAATATTGAGTGGCTCCAGACACAATTGGGACATCTTGAAGAATTGCATGCGGCCCTGGCCCGTCAGGCCAAAATGCTTTCCGCCAAAGGTAACAAAGCGGCCAAGTAATTAAAAGCATAGTCCTGATAATCAAAGATTTTGAATAATGCAACCGGCCTCCGGGAGGCTGACTCCCGGAGACGGTCAATCGGCAAAAGGTCAAACAAGACCTGAAGGCGTGGCAGGCCGGAGTACACACAGTCTGTCGATTATTTTACACTCCAATAAAACTCTGCACCCGTACAATGGGAATATATTTCCCGGGCGACAGTGTCAATTTTTAAAATATACATTATCATACATGATAAAAAAATATTGACACCTTTTCATCCAACTATTGTACTCTTACCCGATCCGAATAAAATCCACTGAGGCATATGGAGTTATGCCGCCCCATCTAAAATAGCAATACCAGAGTATAAAGTTGATTATTGGAGTACGGTCGGCTAAAGAAATCATAAATAATGACGATAGTCTAACGCAGGGCTCGGAAAAATTTTTCGGGCCGGGTAAAGGGGGTAGAACATTAAAAGGGGTGTTAAAACAGATTTAAATAGTGCTGCCTATTATTTTCTTCTGCTAGCCCCCCTGACAGCTCCAAAGGTGGACTATGAATGACTTCTCGAATTGCAGCGGGTCCAGCCGTGATGACCAAAGTGCCGAATCACAGGCCCAAATCCTGCTTGAAAAAATAGCGGGCGATCTGGTAACCTCCGAGCTGGATGATCTTCCAGCCCTCGCTCAAATCCACAGCTGCCTGCAGGAATTGCAAAACCTGATTAAAAACAGCAATCCCGATGTGGCTGAATGGGTTTCCCGTTGCGCCGACCTTGTCGAAAAGATGGTTCAGGGAGATATCACCGATTTAAAGACCTGCCAGACTTTTTTGACCGAGGGAATTTCGGCCATACAATTGGTTATTCGTGATAATAAAAACGCCGCTGAGGTCAGCTTTCCGGTTCTTCCCTCTTCCGACCAGCCAAAAACAGACACGAGCGCGCCTGCTGAAAATATCAAAAACAAATCAACAGAATCAAATACAATAGATGATTCTCCGCAAATACCGGCATCCGACCTGATTTTGTCCTTTAATTCGGCGGACAGTGATCTTATTGCAGAATTTATAACCGAGGCCCGCGAGCATTGTACTATAGCTGAACAGATGATAATGGAATTGGAATCGGGCGGGGGTGACGAGGATCCGATAAATGCAATATTCAGGAGTTTCCATACCATTAAAGGAGCCGCCGCCATATTAAATCTGAAGCCTCTGGCAATTCTGGCGCATGAATCTGAAACGCTGCTTGATCTGGCTCGTAAAGGCACGCTTACCATAACGGATCGTATTGCGGATATTATATTTGAGGCTCTTGACAATATCGGTCAATTATTAACGGCGACCGAACAGGGCCTGGCGAACGGCCAACCCTATGATGCTTCCAACACTTTGAGAGATATAATTTCAAGGCTAAAAAACATTTGCGCCAATCCTGAGGCGGAACAGACAGGTGAGTCGGAAGACGAGCCGGATGATCGTGTCGGTGATATCCTGGTTGAAATGGGGACAACTTCGAAGTCAGAAATCGAGAATGCCCTGGCCCTTAATAAAATGCCCGATGAAAGGATCGGAACCAGTCTGGTCAAGCAGGGTGTTGTTTCGGCCAAATCGGTGGCAGGAGCACTGCGTCTGCAGAAAAAGCTGCGGGGCAGCCAGGCCGGTTCGGGAGCGGGCGTTAAAGAAGTCGTCAAAATCGATACCAACCGCCTGGACTCGCTGGTCGACACGATCGGAGAGCTGGTGATTGCGGAATCGATGGTCGGGCAGGATGATGAATTTCTGGCAACGGTTTCTCCCCGCATCGCCAAAAATGTGGCTCATCTGAATAAAATTACAAGAGAATTGCAATCGATGGGCATGGCCATGCGGCTGGTTCCGGTGCGCCCCACATTCCAGAAACTGGCGCGTGCCGTAAGGGATCTTAACCGCGTGACCGGCAAGAAAATAGAGTTGGTTATGTCCGGAGAAGACACCGAAGTCGATCGCGGCATTATCGAGAAAATCGGCGACCCGTTGATGCACATGGTCCGCAACGCCGCGGACCACGCCATCGAGGAACCCAAAGAACGCAAGGAAACCGGCAAAGGCGAGGTCGGCAAAATCTGGCTCCGCGCCTATCACAAGGGCGGCAATATTTATTTCCAGGTGGAAGATGACGGACGGGGTCTTGACAAGGAAAAGATCCTGGCCAAAGCCCGCGAGCGCGGGCTGGTTGACGGGCGCAAGGAGTTGTCGGAGCGAGAGATTTTCGAACTCATCATGCAGCCCGGATTTTCCACGGCAAAAACAGTCACCGATGTCTCCGGCCGGGGGGTCGGCATGGATGTCGTTAAGAAGAATATCGATGCCATGCGCGGCACACTCGATATTCAATCGCAACTGGGATCCGGTACTATTTTCACGATCAGGCTGCCTTTGACACTGGCGATCATCGACGGGATGCTGATCGGAGTCAGAAAAGAGCGGTTTATCATCCCGACTATTTCAGTCCTTGAGTCAGTGCAGTTGACTGAAGACATTATCAAGACAATCAATGTCAATAAAGAGGTAATTCATATCCGGGGGAAACTGTACCCCATTATCAGGTTGGCCGAATTGTTCGATCTTCCGGTCGACAAAGAAAGATCCTCCGAAGGGATTGTAATCATCGTGGATGACGGCGGCAAGAAAGTCGGGCTGGTGGTTGATGAACTGCTCGGGCTGCGCCAGACCGTCATTAAGAATCTGGGGCCTGTCTTTGCGGATGCAAAGTGGTTCAGCGGCGGCGCAATACTTTCCGACGGTAATGTCGGACTTATTATAGATATCACGGGGATAATAGAACTGGCAAACCATCTGCAAAATGAACTGGTTGTCGGGCATACGGCGAGAAGCAACGGATTGGACTCAGAAGACTGCACCGACACAGGTCCGGGGGGCCGGGAGATGCAAACGGAAATTGCCGCCGGCTCTTCCCTTTCCGATGAAAATATGCAAAGCTAATTGTTTGAATATAAGGAGAGTGAACTGATGCAAACGAAGCAGGAACTTAACAAAGCTATCAAGGACGGCCGCTCGGTCGGGGCCTGTCATGCCGGCAAATATCTGGCGTTTCGACTGGCTCAAGAGGAATACGGCCTTGAAATCCTGAAAGTCCGTGAGATAATCGGTCTGATGGGAATTACCAAGGTCCCCCGGACTCCCAACTATATCCGCGGAGTCATCAATCTCAGGGGCAAAGTTATTCCGGTGCTTGACCTGAGACAAAAGTTCGGTATGGAAACCCGAGAGGACACGCAGGAGACATGTATTATCGTCGTTGATATAAGAACTAAGGACGGGACTCTGCAGATGGGTATTCTTGTCGATGCGGTTTCGGAAGTGCTCGACATCAAGGAAGGCGAGATCGAAGAAACACCGAGTTTCGGTCATGAGGTCAACACCGATTTTATTCTTGGAATCGGAAAAGTAAAGAATGAGGTCAAAATTTTGCTGGATATCGACAAGATTCTGACATCGAACGACCTATCCACGGCGGCAACCGTGAGCGATATGCCTCAGAATGAGGTATTCGAGGAAGCTGTCAGCGAAGGGGCCGAGATATCGGCTATATAATAAATGAAAACGGAAATAATAAAATAATGATAAAGAAAGGAATTGTAAGCATGAGCACCAGGACAAACAACAATAAGAAGAAGAGTGCCGCTCCCAAAAGTGCCAGGCCCAAAGGGCAGACAAAAAATGCGAAAGAGCTTGAAAGCATTCTCAGCAGCATAGCTGCGCCGATGTTCGTCACCGATGAGAATCTGGTCATTAGACGAATTAACGATGCGGCCTGTAAGTTCATGGGCTATAACAAAGATGAGGTCATCGGAAAGATGACCTGCGCCGATTTCTCCAAGACAGCCATTTGCAACACCAGCAATTGCACCATCAAGAATTGCATGCGCACCGGTGAAGTCATCGTCGGAGAAGTTGAAGTGCAGACCCGCGACGGTAGAAAAGTCCCGGTAGGCGCCACCTGTTCCGCGATTTTCAACGACAAGGGCGAGCCGGTCGGCGGTCTGGAAGTGATTGTGGACCGTTCCGAGGCGGTCAAAGCCATGTGGGAAATGGAAAATATTATCAATACCATTGCGGCCCCGATGTTCGTCACCGATAAGAACCTGGTTGTCAGATCTATCAACCAGGCCGCGCTCAAAGCCGCCGGTTACAGCCGTGATGAGGTTGTCGGCAAGATGACCTGCGGCGATATGTGCAAAACACCTCTATGCGGTACAAGTAATTGTACTATCAAAAACTGCATGCGGACCGGCGAGCCGATATTCGGGGAAACAGTCATGCAGACCCGCGACGGGAAAAAAGTCCCGATTCAGGCCGCCTGCTCTGCTCTCTTCGATAGTAAGGGCGAGCCCTATGGCGGTATCGAGATCGTCATGGACCAGACCGAGCAGAAAGATACTCTCGTTCAGGTCATGAAACTGATCGAAGCGGCCGGTCAGGGCAAGCTTAACAAGCGCATTGAAATTGCCAATACCAGCGGC
>JBFMFJ010000287.1:0-5098 GCA_040752235.1 Candidatus Zixiibacteriota bacterium
GATCATGCCGTTCTTAAGCATCTCAATCGACTCAAAAATCGACTCGGCAATAATCGGCTCCATGACATTTAATTCAAGCTGGCCGGCTTCGGCGGCCAGAGTAACCGTCAGGTCGTTGCCAATCACCTTAAAGGCGACCTGATTGACCACCTCGGGAATGACCGGGTTGACTTTGCCGGGCATGATCGATGAGCCGGGCTGCATGGGCGGGAGGTTTATCTCATTAAAACCGGCCCGGGGTCCGGATGACAAAAGGCGCAGGTCATTGGAAATCTTGGACAATTTCACCGCCAGCCTTTTTATGGCCGAGGAATACATCACAAATGCCCCGGTATCCTGAGTCGCTTCAACCAGATTCGGCGCCAGAATAACCTTAAGGCCGGTGATGTCGCGCAGATGCTGGATCACCTTTCGGCTGTATTGAGGGTCAGTATTGATCCCGGTTCCGATGGCGGTGCCGCCCAGATTGACCTCCAGAAAAAGATCGGCATTGGTCCGAAGACGTTCGATTTCCTCATCGAGTGTCGCGGCATAGGCCTCGAAAGTCTGCCCGAGGGTCATCGGGACGGCATCCTGAAGCTGGGTTCGTCCCATTTTGATAATACCGGAAAACTGTCGGGCTTTTTTGCGGAAGGCCCTGATAAGGCTTTGCAGCACCTCGACCAACTTTTTGTTGCTGTTTATCAGGGCGATATGCAGGGCGGTTGGGTAGGCATCATTAGTCGACTGCGACAGGTTAACATGATTGTTGGGATGGCAATATTTGTAGTCACCTTTTTCGTATCCCAAGATCTCCAGCGCCCGATTGGCGATAACCTCGTTGGCGTTCATATTGGTCGAGGTCCCCGCGCCCCCCTGGATCAAATCGACCACGAAATGAGGGTGCCAGCGGCCGTTGATAATTTCATTGCATGCCTGGACAATGGCATCGGCAATCGGTTTCGACAGCAGGCCAAGATCGAAATTGGCCCTGGCCGCCGCCATTTTGACCATGGCCAGCGCCTCGATCAGGACCGGGAACTGCATCAGTGAAATGCCGCTGATATTGAAATTCTCCAGAGCCCGAAGAGTCTGGATACCATAATAGAATTCGTAAGGGACTTCACGCTGGCCGAGGAGGTCATGTTCGATTCTGGTCCGTCCGGATATATACTGCGCCCCGGCATTGACGACGCGGGTGCTGGTCTGACGCATCCGGCGCGATATTACCCGGGCGATTCGGGAGAGAATTTTAACGGCAATATCGGGATCGGCGGCCGACAACTCGCGGAATTTTTCGCGGCTAATGGCAAAAACAGTCGTTTTTATAATGGCCCGGGCCGATGTGGAGTGGGGGTAATCGTCCATCAGCGACCCCTCACCAAGAAAATCATACTTGGAAAAGATTGACAACCGCTCTTCCTTTCCCAGGGGAGTCCGCTTGAATAATTCTATCTCACCGCTCTGGATGATAAATAGATTTTTTCTGGGAGTGTTCTCCTGGAATAGAAATTGATCTTTCTCGTAGACACATTCTTCCATATTGCGGGAAACGAGTTGCCGCTCATTGTCATCAAGATCAGCGAATAATTCGATCGATTTTATGAATTCATTTATCATGTTTGTCTTCATTTTCAAAACCCCGTTTTAAGGATGCATATCTTTTTATACGAAATCCGCCAGCGAAAATAATCGGAGAGGTTTATTTTGGCAAATAATTAATTTGATTGGGTGACAAATCCTCCCCCCACCTTTTCTTATAAAATAATATGACCGAATCGTATAAATACCGTTATGGGCTTGCGGCTCCGGCCTTTTTTTGGTAATTTGATTTTCCGAATACTACTCTGTTGTGGAGCGAGCGGTTTTTGAAAACATACATCGACTGTATACCTTGTTTTATCAGGCAGGCCCTGGACGCCGCCAGATTTGTCACTGACGATGAAAAAATACATGAACAGGTCCTCCGGGAGGTCCTGCGGGCCGTTGCCGCAATGGATTATAATCAGTCCCCGCCCCTGATGGGACAGATAATCCACCGTCTGATACGCGGTTTTACCGGCATTGAAGACCCCTACAGCGACATCAAAACCCGTTATAACCGCTATGCCCTGAATTTGTATCATCAGTTGAAAAAGCAGATAAATGACTCCGTTGACCCGCTGCAAACCGCTGTCAGGCTGGCAATCGCCGGAAATATTATTGATTTCGGCGCCAGGCGGGATCTGGATATCGGCGGGGTATATAAGGCAATCGACCGGGGCCTTAAAGCGGAACTGGATGCCAACGTCTTCAATGACTTCAAGGCGGATATCGAGAAGGCTAAGAAAATATTGTATGTCGGCGATAACTCCGGTGAAATCGTCTTCGACCGTCTGCTGATAGAGACTCTTCCTCGTGAAAAGATCACTTTTGTCGTCAGGGGAAAGCCGGTGCTTAATGATGCCGTGCTGGAGGATGCCCGCACGTCAGGCGTCACTTCGATAGTGCCGGTTATCGATACCGGCTCCGATGCCCCGGGTGTGATATTCGATGATTGCTCCGATATCTGCCGGCAACATATCAACCAAAGTGACTTGATTATCGCCAAAGGGCAGGGCAATTATGAAACCCTTTATAATCTCGATAAACCAGTCTATTATCTTTTCATGGCCAAATGTCGCATTATCGCCGGCGACGCCGGAGTCAAAGAAGGCGATATAGCCTTTGTGAAGAAGTAATCATTATAAAGCCGTCTCAGACTTTTCTGTCGCCAGGTCATAATCTCGACATGTCTCTGTCAGGAACTGACAGAACAGTAAATGCGGCATATTAAAATTTTTATCGTATCATGTCTTGCTCCGACCTCGGTCGGAGTGTGACCAGACACCATTTTCCCGCAGTATAACCATCACGTCGATAAATACCAGCCTCCTCAACAATTCGGGATTGAATTATACAACTTGCTTCAATAAATATTCTTTTATATATTCAATTATTCGGCTTTTATTAAAAAGGGATAATGTTGATTAGATTTCTGGGAGGAATTATACTCATGTGTCAACGTTACAAAGTCATTCTTATCGTAATTTTTGCCGTACTTCTGTGTTCGTCGCAGCTTTATGGCCAGTCCAAGGTCGGGACCGCCTACGAACCCGATATATACTCACCCCGCGTTATTGCATTGGGTAGCTGCGGAATAAATATGGTCAGTGAACAATCCGTTATATATAATCCGGGCACTCTCGGCATCTTTCATCTTAACAAAACATTCGCTTTCTCCTGTCCGAATAAATTCTTGTATCTCCCCACCGATTACACCGATTTATATCGGAATAGCATGATAATCAGCGGCGGAATTTACTGGAAAACATTCCAGCCGTTCAGCAATTCTAATCATAATTTTGGTATTGCCTTCGCATATACAAGAGGCATTTATGAATCAAGATTAAAATTAGAGGAAATATTATCGGACCCCGATATTGAATTACCGCATGATTGGTACATTGATGATGCGCCTGTACGGCCGGTGGATTATATCAGTAAAACAATATATGACTATTACACACTGGCCCTAGGCTATGAAAATGGCATCAGGCTGGGGGCCGGAATGACTTTTAAGAAAGTAAGTTACGGAAGTTATTATGTGGACCGGGAGGAAGAGAACGAAGAACTGTCCGATTTGGAAAGACATTCTATTGGTGCCATATTCGAGATTGATCATTTTCTGGGGGATATCAAAGCAAAAGGATGGCCTGGCAATCATATTGGAATGACCAACTCCCTTGCCTTTACCAATACTTCCCTCGGCGAAGATGATGCCGGGGATGAAAGGTACGCCTGGAGAATCGGGTTATCATCACGGATATATGTGTCATCAGACCATATTAACACAATATCGCTTCAAATAATTTTCCAGGAGTTGAAAGAAGATGATTTTGTTCGTTATTTTTATGATTATGATTCTTATTATGAAGATATTGTTTCATTTCAATGGCAGAAAAGTCTCGGTATTGAGACTATGCTGTTCGAACTTGTTGCCTTCAGGGTAGGGAAGAATGAAGGAACTGACAGAGTATCCTATGGTTTTGGGCTGTCTTCCCGGGGATTGGCCAAAATCCTGGATTATAAATATGGTATTTCAAAGAAACATAATTCCTTATCCTATATCTTAACTCATGTCAGCTTAAATTGGGATTTCGCCCGTTCCACCGGATTGTATGGAAACAGGATAAGTTTTTATAAATTGAGCCTTTCGTTTTAGTCTCGAATTTCAGGAGAATCGAAATATCACGGCAATCAAAAAGCCGATTATTAAAGAAGGAAGAGTCTTACTTTAGATTAAGACTTCCTTTTCCCGGCTTTTCACATTGTCAACTTGCCAGGTGGATCTGGTCATGCGGAATATGCGTTTGGTTTCTATCTGACCGATTTTTCTAAATCCAAATAACTGAATGGCTGTCTGAAGCATCTTCAGATTTTTTTCGCTCACAATAGTTATCTGCCGCAGGAAACCGGACTCCCTCGATTTATTGATGCTGTATGCCAGGGTCGCCAGACCGATCCCCTGATTCATATATTTGGGATTTTCGTGCAGGTCAAGACCATAGCAGCTTCCCGGTTTGAGCCGGATGGTCAGCCCGGTGTATGGTTCATAATCTTCGGTATTGGTCACCCAGTCGATGGCGGCGATGGCGCCGTCAAACCGGGCAATGTAGCATTTATAGCCGTTCTCGAGTCTGCGTTTGACTTTCTCGATTTTTTTGTGCTGTATGGCTGCGGGCCATAATTCAAGCAATGCCTCCGCCTCAGGGGATTTCAATTCCTCAAATGTTATATCAGCTGGAGCAGGGTATGACGGCGTTGTATATTCATTCAGATCAAGCAATAGAATCAGGTTACGATCGGTTTCATAAAAATATCGGGTGATACGGCGGCATGCCCTCCCCCAAATATGCACTATCCCACCAATCAGCCCCCTTTCTTTTATTGACTGTCTTATCTTTTGCATGTGACTCACGGAGTGCGCTTCAGCCGATATTTCCCAGTCCGTACGTTTGACTGATGCGGTTTTGCCCGTTGCTAAGCCGTCGATAACTTCTATGATGTCCTCCAGGCTCATCGTTCCGCGCTCAAACCA
>JBFMFJ010000288.1:0-5060 GCA_040752235.1 Candidatus Zixiibacteriota bacterium
ATCGGATTTACTTCAACCTTGACCTTACCTGGCCATTGGCTGCAGTCCACCTCCCGCCAATGATCCTCCTTCACCATGGAACCAAAGATCCCGCCCAGTAAGGCCCCACCAGCGGCACCAATTATAGTATTTTCAGGAGAAAAACCCGGTGTATGCGCGCCATGATCACCCGTGCCGAAATTGTCATAATCCAAAAACCCCGAAAGCGCCCCCAACATTGCCCCGCCGCCTGCTCCGATAAGCAGGCCCTTTAAGGTGGCTCCTTTCCTCCCGCAGCTTATTTCCAGTTTTTTCAAATCAGCGATGGCGTGCTGATGAAAGCCGTTTTTCAACAGGCAGTCAGCAATGGTAATTGAATCATCTGTGATCAACGCAAGCATTCCTGAAAGTTTTTGAGTTTTATTCAACTTGTAATATTTATTCGGCATCATTTTTTGAGACATGGTCGTATCATAATGTATTCGGATTCTGCTGCCTGCGGCGACTGCAGGCGACTCGTTTTCAGCCATGATTAATGAACCCGACAATATAAACACCAATAGTTGACAGGCAAATGTTAGTGATTTGATTGACATTAGGCTATTCCTCTCGCCAAAATTGACTACAATAAAGAGACGCCTTTAGCCGTCGAAATATTAAAATAAATTATAGGCTATTGTCTTTTATATCTTTTCGGCGCGGATAAGCCAGTTTGAGAAAAACTGCCGTTCTCCCTTATTATCCCAATAGCCCTCGCTTTTCCGGCAGGCAAGAATTCTAAAACCAACCAGCAATTCGGACAAATCCTCCTCATCCGCAAAATAATGAATATCTCCCGGCGTGACCGATTTTGTGCATCGATAAGTATGCGGGGCCACCTTCTCGCCAAAACCATATTTTCCATCCTGCCGGCTGGGACAGGTGAAGAAGAATATCCCGCTTTTTTTCAATAATTTTCGGATGCGTTGAATGGCCCGCGCAAATTGATCACGCGAGCCGTGGTAGATCACGTTATAGCTCAACACAACATCGAAAACCTCATCCGAAAGGGTATCGGCGAGCAGGTCGCAGACTCTTGTTTCGATCGAGAGATTCAGGCTTTCGGCCCATTCGTTCAAATGCCGAATCGCGGTTGGGGAGGAATCGGTTGCCATTACCGAAAACTTAGCCAGAGCGAAAGCGATGGCGTGGCGGCCGAGACCGCATCCCAGATCCAGCACTTTTGGCTTTTCGGCGGGTGACAAAGAACGAATAAGGTCAAGCACTTCGGGCGCCGGTTTTTTCCACCAGTCCCGGTTGCCCGGATCACTCCAATATGTTTCCCATATGTTATTGGTCATAAATCACCCGCAACATTGAATAATCAGTATACCATCCGAATTGTCATAGATCAATCTTTATATGGCCTTTTGAATATTTTTTGGCAGACCATAGCACTCAAACCAGAGTCGTACATCACTCGGAGGAACTTCACATCGCCATCGTCATAATATATGGAGACCTGTAACACAGAAGAAAAAACGATCAATATAAAGTCTTTGCTGTTTATCTAAAGTCCGAGGAGGTGATTCATTGTGTTCAAAATTATGTGCATTTTTTTGATACTGAATATAATCGCGATAATCAATTGCATGGTAACCGATTGCGCTGTGGCTTCAGTAAATTTCAGTCATAATATGGTTACCTATCGCTGGACTCATCCGACCGGCAATGACGGCTCTGTTACTCTCGAGTTGGGAGTTTATTTTATCCGCGGTGTTGATGAAATGCAGCGTACATATTCAGGGAAGAATCATACTTATCGTAAGTTCGTCGCCATCAGTCAGTTTCTTTTTAAGGATCCTTATTGCGATGACCTCTTCTTTATCGCGCAAAAGCTGCGCCAACTTGCCCGACAGCATAATCTGAATCCTGTTAATGTGGTCCTGACATTCGTGCAAAACCTTCCCTATGCCTATGACATGGGTACTTACCAGAGATACGCAGTTGAAACTTTGATCGATGGTACCGGCGATTGCTCCGACAAATCGGTCCTGCTGGCGGGATTGTTATGGAAACTTGGATATGACTGGGTCTTTATTCACTTTCCAAAACATCTGGCGGTGGGAATATGGTGTCGTGCAGGATGCGGCGGAACATATTATTTGCACCACGGTCGCACCTACTATTACTGCGAAACCACCTTTCCGGGCTGGGAGATCGGTCATATACCGTCGAAATACTGCCAGAGTAATGTCAATATATTTAGCCCGTTCGTAATTCCGCGCTAAGGAATGCCGGATGACAGATGATTGGAACAATAACCTATAACCGTGTTCGAAAGGAGGTGAGATGAAAATGACACGTTTGTTGATTGCCTTTATAGTGCTGGGTCTTGTCGGCATGCTTCTCGTGTCGGCTTCCTTTGCCAATCCGCCGGAAACATCCGAAAAGAAAGGAACCGGACAGGTCAAGGAAAGTCCGAGCACGGACACAAAAAACACCAAGCCCGATAAGTCCGAATCTTTTTCGGCTATCAGCGACAAGCCGACAAAGCAGATTGAACGTCCCAATGATTTTAAAAACACTGTTGAGAAGCCAAAGGAGCATTTCAATTATGACAACAAACAGGGTTTTTGTATCGGGACCAAGGAGTTCAAGGTCTGCAGCAAGGTCGATGCTGGAAACCTTTTCCAGGGGAAAACGGAAACGACCGGCTATTCGGTCGGTGTGAAGCTGAAATTTGATTTCTAAAAAAATCTTAGTCCTGATCTGACTGGCATGCCAGGACCATCAAATTTCACGCTTCGGCGTTGGCCCGGCTCTTCGAATGAGCCGGGCCTAATTTTTTGTCATTTTAAGGAGAAGATAAAGGAAATAATGGTGGATATATTGGAATGTGACAGTGCTTCTATAGGGCGGCCTACTTATGATTTTGGTTTGCTTTATGCCCCGAATCTTCGTTTAAAGAATTCGCTGCGGGTCCAGGGGATTAGTTCCTTATTGGTGGCAATGTACCTTAGAAATTCCGAATCCTTAGTATGATCCCAGGCGCCGCCCGGACTTGAAGTCTTGAGCAGTTTCTCCATGAAGGTATAGGCGATTTCAACGGCCTTTGAAAGAGGGATGTTATTGGTCAAACGACTCTTATTGATGATCATTTCCATCCGCATCGTCTGAGCTCCCCAGCCTCTCTTGCTGCCGCTGGGATGAATTTCCCAGGCTTTCTCGGCCAGTAAGAGCGGAAGATCAAACTCCATCTCCTCCGACATGATATATATGCGTGAAGCCAGTTGTCTGATGGCGGCGCTCCTAATTTCAGTACGATCGGTATTTAATCGGGGAATGGCATAGCACAAAAGAGGGACAGATAATTCTATATTATCAAGCTCACGCAGGGCGATGCTTGCGAGAATGCATGCCCTGGGGTAGTTCGTGTGTGATCTGTCCGTTTGACGGAAAATTCTGAGGATGGCTTCCCAGGCCCTGTTCTGATAATGCTTTTCAAGTTCCCGGATATATTCCGAGTCTTCTTCACTTGCACTATGTCCGGTCTGGTAGAAGAAATCCTCCGCCCATTGATCATTATCCTGATTGTTTTTATTATTTTCCATTATTTCGACTCCTTATAAAGCTGGTCGATATTTTCTTTTCTCAGCCAGATGCAGAAATGCCACGGCAAACTCAAAGGCATCTTTCGCCATGTCCACGCTAATCCGCTTTTCCATCGCTGCCTTCTCTATTGAAACGCCACTGTCTATAAGTCTCTTTATTCCGGCCGCCCGGGCATTGATTTTTTTCAATATTTTAAATACCTCTGCTTCTGTTAAAATATAAGGATTACAATATAATTCAAAAATATGTTTCGACCTAGCCTCAGATTTCTCCCTGGTACTCCTTGTTATCTTAAGTGTTGTCTCAATATATTTCTTGAAATCTTTCTCTCTCAGTTCCTCCGGCAGCGGCTTCGTAATTATCTCATATATTGCGTATTCGAGAGGCAAATATTGTTTCATAAAATTAAGATAATCACTTAATTCCTCATTCAGATCATCTATGGTATTCATTTGCTCTTGCAGGGAATTGGGCGTATAGGCAACAAAATCTTCGGGGGCATTCCTTTTCGATTTAAATTCCATTTCCTTTATAGTGTAAACTCTCGAGTCTCTTGTATCAACCACGTGGGATGGAGTATTGACAGGACGCCTTATATTTTGATGCTTCATCTCATCAAACAGAAGTCGCAAAATACAAATCATTAAAAAGGTTTCCGGCGAACATGCGCCCTTATATGATTCCAATATCCTGCGTCGTCGATCTTCCGTCAATTTTACAAAGAAAGAACCAAGTGCATGATCGGCCATTTGCGTGTAGTCGGACAATCGGCAATCAGGACCTTTTACAAATATATGGAAACCGGGAAGTCCCTTTTTAAGATGTTTTCTCAGAAAGGTCGGGAAGTATTTGCGTATTTGTGTCCAGTCCTTTTTACCGGCTCTGGTGGAATTCCGTTTGGAATCAAGAAGCATCACCAATTTTTCTTTCCGCAAATGTTCCACTTTTATGGCAGTGATGTTATTGGAATTATCATGTTGGCTGCACATTGCAATAATCCCTGTATTCCCGGTTAAGTAACTTGCTGCCTCAGCGGCATGGGTTAAATCCAGGTGTCTTCCAGCCCCACTTTGTCATTCGCGCTGCTTTTTCTGGAGGCATATTCGGCCATTTGAATCCCGGAAAAAAGAAATCCCGGATTCATTTGATCAGGAATGTTGTTTTCAACATTAACCTGACAGAAATTTTGGGTATCGAGGCTCGATTGGATGACGGCAACTGCCGGGCTGCCGACGACAAAGATTATGGACAACAGTACCAGAACAGTTGCCATACAGGAGTTAATTAATACGATATGCTTTTTCATGACTTTATCCTTGTAGATCATTGTTATTTCCAATTGCTATAAATTAATGACGATTCGGGCCGTCATTTCCTCCGAGTGATTTAGACTGATGATGAATTTTTTTCGCCATTATTTAAACAAATATTTATTGATCGAGGTTTCAAATATTTGCGGATACTCGATAATAACATCTGGGTATCAT
>JBFMFJ010000289.1:0-5060 GCA_040752235.1 Candidatus Zixiibacteriota bacterium
GTCGAGTATGCTGTTATGATGATTCTCGCAGTCGGTGGTGAGGTTCAAAACCATTCCATTTTCGCCCGGAAAAATTACTTCTATCCCGATTTGCCGAAAGGTTATCAAATCTCCCAGTATATTCATCCTCTGGGTCTCGGCGGAAAAATGAATATATCCACTGTCGGCGGCAATAAAAGAAAAATTATCAGAATAAAGAGAATCCATCTTGAGGAGGACGCCGGCAAGCTGCTGCATTCTGAACGGGGGGAGAATTACAGCCGCGTTGATTATAATCGCTGCGGAGTGCCGTTGATTGAAATCGTCTCGGAGCCTGATATTGCTTCTCCCGCAGAGGCTTACAATTACCTGTTGAAATTAAGGCAGGTATTGCAGTATCTTGGAATCTGTACCGGCGATATGGAGAAGGGACATCTTCGCTGCGATGCCAATGTTTCGGTGCATCCGAAAGGAACGACCGAACTTGGCGTGAGAACCGAGCTGAAGAATTTGAATTCGTTTAAATTTATTGAAAAAGCGCTTGATTATGAGATAATGAGGCAGATTTCGGTGATAGAGTCGGGGCGGCAGGTTGAGCAGTGCACCATGATGTGGGATGAGAAAAAACAAACGGCGGAAATGATGAGGACAAAGGAAGAATCGGAAGATTATCGTTATTTCCCGGAACCGGATTTACCGCCGTTGGTTTTAGCGGATAAGCAGGTTGAGCTGTGGCGTGCAGAATTACCGGAATTGCCTGACGCAAGATACTCCCGGTTCGTGGAGCATTATGGACTTTCCGGGTACGATGTCGGAATATTGACCGAATCGCGCGATCTGGCGGATTATTATGAAGTAGTAATGAGCAAATACAACGATGCTAAAATGGCCGCCAACTGGATGATCAATGATGTGCTCATGCTCTTGAATGACAGAAATATCAGCATTGGAGAGTTTAAGGTCACTCCGGTCATGTTCTCCGGACTTCTGAGTCTGGTGCAGTCAGGCGAAATTTCCGGAAAGATGGCCGGGAACATTCTATCGCAGATGGCCGACACCGGACAGACAGCCGGTGAAATTATAAAAAAGGAAGGACTTTCGCAAATAAAAGATTATGACACTATTGAAAATATTGTCAATTCGGTTCTGGATAAGGAAAAAGAAAATGTTCGCAAGTATCTGTCCGGGAAAAACCGGCTATTCGATCATTTTGTCGGGCAGGTGATGAAACAAACTGAGGGTAAGGCCAATCCGGAACTTGTTAATAAAATATTACGGGAGAAATTGAATGGACTCGCGGGCTAAAATAGCCGTCTTTATTTCGGGCGGCGGCACCAATCTTCAGTCTTTAATAGATGCCTCTCAACAGGGGAGACTTTCCGGCGAAATAGTGCTGGTAGTCTCGAGAAAACAAAACGCCTCCGGTCTGGTGCGGGCAAAAAACGCCGGCATCGACACCTTTGTGTATAGAGTAAAAGATTATGCCTCCTCCGAGGATGCCGAGAGGGATCTGCTGGAAATGCTGAGTGAATACAAGGTCGAATATATCGCTCTGGCCGGTTATCTGAAACTGATTCCGCTGTCGGTTGTCAGGAAGTACAAAAACCATATAGTAAATATTCATCCGGCACTGCTCCCGAAATTCGGCGGCAAGGGGATGTATGGTCATCATGTGCATGAGGCGGTAATCGCCACCGGTGAAAAGGAGTCCGGAGCGACGGTGCATATGGTCGATGAAATTTATGATAATGGAAAAATATTGATACAGGAAAAGGTGCCGGTACTGCCGGGTGACGATCCCGACACACTGGCGGCACGGGTGCTGAAAATAGAACACAAAATTTATCCGATCGCACTGGAAAATCTTATAAAAGGGAGATATGAATAATATGGCAAGTCTGGTGATGAGTACAGATATAAAGGAATATCCTTTGTTCAGCCGCGGCAAGGTCCGCGATGTGTATGATCTCGACGATAAACTGCTGATCGTAACGACCGACCGTATTTCGGCTTTCGATGTCATTTTGCCGAATGGTATACCAGAGAAGGGGAAGATATTAACAAAAATGTCGCTTTTCTGGTTCGATTTTCTCAAGGATGTAGTCGAATCGCATCTGGTGACGGCCGATGTGGCGCAATATCCCAAGCCGCTGCATAAGCACCGGGACATTCTTGAGGGGCGCTCGATGCTCGTTCACAAGGCCAAACGAATTGATGTCGAGTGTATTGTCCGCGGGTATATTTCCGGCTCGATGTGGAAAGAACTGACTCAGGCACGGAAGAAGGGGCTGAATGAAGTGCACGGTTTCAAATTCCCGCCGGATCTGAAAGAATCCGACAAACTTCCTGAGCCGATTTTTACGCCATCGACAAAATCAGACACGGGTCATGATGAGAATATTTCTTATGGCCAGCTTGTGGCAACGGTCGGCGCGGAAACAGCCGAACTCTGCCGGTCGAAATCAATTGAAGTTTATTCGAAAGCGGCCGAATATGCCCGGAGCAGGGGCATTATAATCGCCGATACCAAATTCGAATTCGGTTTTTTTAATGGGAGATTCATTTTGATAGATGAGGTTTTGTCTCCCGATTCCTCCCGTTTCTGGCCTTTGAGCCATTATACTCCCGGAAAAGCGCAACCATCATTTGACAAGCAGTTCATTCGGGATTATCTTAACGGCCTTGATTGGGACAAGACTCCTCCGGGGCCGAAACTGCCGGAGGATATAGTGAAAAAATCGGCCGCCAAATATGAAGAGGCGGCGAGACTACTGATGGGGAAATGATAATGAGCGGAAAAATCAAAATAAAACGGGCTCTGGTTTCGGTCTATGACAAAACCAACCTGGTCGAACTGGGGCGTGCTCTGGAAAAGCATGATATCGAGATATTATCCACCGGCGGGACGCTGGCAGCGCTGAAAAAGGAAAATGTCCATGCTATCTCGGTATCGACTTTCACCGGCGCTCCGGAAATCCTGGGCGGCCGCGTCAAGACGCTTCATCCGAAAATCCATGCCGGGATTCTGTTCCGCAGAGATAATGACGATGATATCGCGCAGATGACACACCAGGAATACAAGCCGATCGATATGATTGTCGTCAACCTGTATCCGTTCGAGCAGACTGTGGCCAAGCCGGGGGTTACCGAAGCCGAGATAATCGAGAATATCGATATCGGCGGCCCGACCATGCTGAGGGCCGCGGCCAAAAATTTCGCCGGTGTCACGGTGGTCACCGATCCGGCCGACTATGTCAGGATAATTGAAGAGTTGGACAAAAATGACGGTGCTGTCGATCTAGAGCTTCGGCGTGAACTGGCCGGAAAGGCGTTTAAGCTGACCAATACCTATGACAGGGCGATTGCGCACTATTTCGTGGCCGGTCCTCCGGAGAAAAAAGAGGAACTCTGCGAGGAATTCCCGCCTCAACTCAATTTCTCGGTCAAATTGAAATCGCCGCTCCGTTATGGCGAAAACCCGCACCAGAAGGGTGCCTTCTACGCCGATGAAACCTTTGCCGGACCGACTCTGGCTCGTGCCGAAGTCCTGGCCGGGAAAGAGCTGTCATATAACAATATTTCCGATCTCGATGCCACTCTGGAAATGCTTCTCGATTTCGAAGAGCCTTTCGCCTGCGTGATCAAACATGCCAATCCCTGCGGTGCGGCAACCGGTGCGACCATCGCCGACGCATATCGCGATGCGCTGGCTTCCGATCCGCTTTCAGCCTTCGGGTCGATAATCGGTCTTAATAAGCATGTCGATATGGCCTGTGCAGAATTGCTGAATAAAACGCATTTTGTCGAATGTATCGTGGCTCCGAGTTATGATCCTGAAGCGCTGACTATGATGATGAAGAAGAAGACCCGCCGTATTCTGGTTCTTCCTGAGATTTCGCAGAGACGCCCGAAAGGCGAGACTGTTCTAAAATATATTCGGGGTGGATTTTTATATCAGACCGCGGATGATGTCGAGACCCTGGCTCAATCATTGACCACTGTGACCAATCGTCGTCCAACCGATGAAGAAATAAAATCGCTTCTGTTCGCCTGGAAAATTGTAAAACATACGAAGTCAAATGCCATTGTCATTGCCAACGGAACGGCTACGGTAGGGATCGGCATGGGACAGACCTCGCGTGTTGATGCCTCGGCATTGGCGGTGAAACGTGCCGGCAAGCGGGCCAAAGGCGCGGTGCTGGCCTCGGATGCCTTTTTCCCGATGCCTGATGGAATCGAAGTTGCCACCGAAGCGGGGGTTACGGCGATTATTCAGCCGGGAGGATCGAAAGGTGATCCGGATGCCATCGCGGCGGCCGAC
Source organism: Candidatus Zixiibacteriota bacterium (assembly GCA_040752235.1). Classification (GTDB taxonomy): domain Bacteria; phylum Zixibacteria; class MSB-5A5; order GN15; family PGXB01; genus PGXB01. Next base: position 4,301 of record JBFMFJ010000289.1, read on the forward strand.
AAAGCCAATGTTGCAATGGTATTCACAGGTATCAGGCATTTTAAACATTAGAATTTATTTTTTGGGCAATTATTGCTTGCATGGTATTTGAACTATGCGTAAATTAATGCTGAGTATTTGACAGGTTTGGAAAGGATAATTTGTGGGTAACAGGGTTCTTGAAATAGTAGTTTTTCTGATGTCGCATATAAAGGACCATCAGGGGCAGCTGGACAATCTGGAGGATGTCTCCACTTATCTGAAAAGTAACGGCTTTACGGATAACGAGATAAGTTCGGCCTATTCCTGGGTTCTGGACCAGCTTCAAAGCGACTCGCAGGTTATCCTCGAAGAGACCCAGTCCCTCGTCTCCACTCGGATTCTTACCGAGCAGGAACGTCGGCATTTTGCGCCGGATGCTATCGGATATCTGCTTCAGTTAAAGTATCTCGGGCTTATCAGTGACTCTCTGATGGAAGTAATTCTGGAGAGAGCCGCCTTTATGGGGCCGATGCCGATCGATCTCGATCAGTTGAAAATCATCATTGGCGCCCTGCTGTTCCGTGAGCCTGATTTTATTGAAGCCGGACGCCAGCAGATATTTTTATTGCCGGATGATGAAGGGCTGGTGAACTAGTTTTTCACCCTTCTGCTAATTTGAATCCGCATGTCATTGAAAGATAAAAAGATTATTGTCGGTATTTCCGGCGGAATCGCCGCTTATAAAACCGCCTTTTTAATTCGTCTGCTTAAAAAAGAGGGCGTTGATGTCCGGGCCATT
>JBFMFJ010000290.1:0-5055 GCA_040752235.1 Candidatus Zixiibacteriota bacterium
CCGAAAATGTGCCGGGTATCGTCGGTTTTGCCAAAGCGCTGGAACTGGCCGAAAGTCACCGCGAAAATGACCACAAGAGATGGACGGAGCTGGCCGATCTGCTGATTGACGGGGTGCAATTAAAAATACAGGATGTGTTCTTGAATGGGCCGCGGGACGAACGCCGGATACCATCGACGGTGAATCTGTCGTTCAAGGCGGTTGAAGGCGAATCGATAATTCTCTCGCTGGATATGAAGGGAGTCGCGGTTTCATCCGGTTCGGCCTGCACCTCCGGTTCGCTGGAGGCATCGCATGTCCTGATGGCCATGAATGTCCCGGTTGACCTGGCACAGAGTTCGATCAGATTCTCGATGGGCAGGTTTACTACCCGTGACGATATTGAGTACACGGTCTCGGTTTTGCCGGAAATTATCGAGCGGTTAAGAGCGATGTCGCCGCTTTATAATCAGCCGAAACAATAGTGATACTATAAAAGGAAAATCGGGGCCGGTTTTCCGGCCCTTATTTGTTTTGAGACATGAATAAAAAAGTCCTGGTCGCGGTTTCGGGCGGGGTCGATTCCTCGACAGCCATGATGCTTCTGAAAGAAGCGGGATATGATGTTGTCGCGGCTCACATGAAACTGTGGGACTATGGCGAGGTCGGCGGGGAGAGCCGCCGTGACGGAAGATGCTGCAGCCTGGAATCAATCAACGACCTGCGCTCCATATGCACCGCTCATGGTATTCCGTTTTATGTTCTCAATTTTGTCGACCGGTTCCGCGAATTGGTCATCGGCAATTTCGTCTCGGAATACCGAATGGGCCGAACGCCCAATCCCTGCATCCTGTGCAACACGCATTTGAAATGGGAAGGTCTTTTAAATAAGGCCATGCAACTCGGATGCGATTATATCGCGACGGGACATTACGCGCGGGTAGAGTACGACGACAATCGTTCAAGGTATGTAATCAGAAGAGGCATCGATGAGACCCGCGATCAGTCATATGCGCTGTGGGGTTTGTCGCAGGAGGCGCTGGCGCGGACATTGTTTCCATTGGGGAAATACCGCAAGAGTGAAGTCCGGGAAATGGCAGCACGGATGAATCTGAAAAACGCCGCCGCGCCGGAATCACAGGATATATGTTTTGTCGCCGATAATGATTATCATCGCTTCCTGAAGGAATGGGAAGAAAAAGAGGGGCGAGGTTTTAGTCCGGGGAAAATCATGAAAAGTAACGGCGAAGTGGTCGGCGCACATCGGGGAATAGAATTCTACACGGTCGGGCAACGGCGCGGGATGGGCATATCACATCCGACACCGTTATATGTCCGGAGTATCGACCCGGTCAGTAATACGGTCATTGTCGGCGATGACAGCGAATTATTCTCGGACACGATGATAGTATCCGATGTCAACTGGGTGGCGTTGAATAATCCGGATCGGCCATTTCCTGCTGATATCAAGATCAGGTATCTGCATGCGCCGGCGGCCGGAACCGTTACCCCGCAGGAAAACGGCATGGTCGAAGTCAGGTTCTCCCGGAGCCAGCGCGCGATTACTCCCGGACAATCGGCGGTCTTTTATGGCGGTGATGTGGTGCTCGGCGGCGGGCTTATCAATAAATCAAAAAAATAGTTGAACTTCCGAGTATAATTTTTATAAGTTGAAGTCGGACTATTGTATCAAAAATCAAGGAGAGATGAATTATGCTGAAAGCTACATTTCTCGGTCATAGTTGTGTTATGGCCACCGACGGCAAAAATAATATTATTATCGATCCGTTTCTCACCGGCAACCCGCAGGCGAATCTGAAACCGGATAAGGTCAAGGTCGGCTGGGTGCTTTTGACGCATGGACACGGAGATCATCTGGGAGACGCCGTCCCGATCGCCAAGGCCAATGATGCCACCATCATCGCCCCCAACGAACTGGCGGTTTATGTTTCGAAGCAGGGCGCTAAGGCGCATAATATGCATATCGGCGGAGCTTTTAATTTTCCATTCGGAAGAGTCAAACTGACCATTGCGCATCATGGTTCGGCGGCCGGTGACGGGCTGGAATACACCGGCAATCCCTGCGGTTTTCTGGTAACCATGGGCGGGAAGACCATGTATCACTCGGGCGATACCAGTTTATTTTATGATATGAAATTGATCGGGGAGATGAATAGTATCGATGTCGCTTTTCTGCCGATCGGGGACAATTTCACCATGGGCATCGACGATGCGGTCAAGGCGGTGGAATTTCTCAAGCCGAAAAAAGTGGTCCCGATTCATTACAAAACATGGCCGGTAATCGATACCGAACCGACGGAGTTCGCCAAAAAGCTCAAGGGTTCCAAGACCGAGGTGGTTATTATCAAGCCGGGTGAATCGGTCGAAGCCTGATTTGTATAATATATAGGAATTTTCAATAACAGGGAGGGCGGCAGGAACAGGTCGCATCCATAGAGTTGAGGTAAGACTTTAATGAAACGCCTTAAGAAAATAATACTCTGGGTGATATTAATCGGAGTAGTTGTCGTGATTCTGGGCGCCGCCGGTGTGGCGCTGTTTTTCCCGAAAGAAAAAGTCAAGGCCATGGCCATCGAAAAGATGTCATCGGCGCTTGACAGGGAAGTTACAATCGATGGTATATCGGTTTCTTTCTGGGGCGGTATCGGCGCCTATCTGGAAAACATAAAAATAGCCAATCCTGAGAATTTTGAGGAAAAGTATTTTCTGGACGCCAAGGCTCTTGATGTAAAACTCCAATTCTGGCCGCTCCTGAAAAAACAGGTTATGGTTGATCGGTTGATTCTGGTTGAGCCGCAGATAAACCTGCGAAAACTCGAGAGCGGCGCCACCAACTATCAATTCGGCGTGGTCGATTCACTGGCGCCTGAGGCGGTCAAAGAGAAATTGCCCGAGGAATCCAAACTGGCTGTTTCGGCGGTTTCATTCGAGAATCTTGCCATAAAGGACGGGCGCCTCAGTTATGTCGATGATTCCTCAAAGATGAAAATCATTGCCTCCGGATTGAAGCTGGAGTCGAAAGTCAAGACTCCGCAGCCGTCAGTATTTCAATCATCGGGCGAGATTGAAATCGGATCACTGGCAGTCGAAATGGACACGGTTGCATATCCGGAAATGGCAGTAAAATGTGATTATGATGCAACTTTCAATGGGAATGAAGACCGCGTTTCTTTGAATGATGCAAAAGTCCGGATCAATGATGTTGCCCTGACACTCGGCGCGGAGGTTCCCAATTTCAGCGAGTTGAACAAAGCCGAATTGAAAGTCAATTCCGAGAAAACAAAAATTTCATCTCTTTTAAAACTCCTGCCGGATGAATATAAAGCATTGCTTGAAGGTTATAATATCGACGGTGATCTGGTGCTGGATGCCGACGTGATCTATGACGAAAAGACTGCTGATACTCTGTCCTATTCAGGTAATATGATTCTGTCGGATATGGCTATAACAATGACCAAATACCCGGGGAATCTGGCTGTCAAAAGCGGCAAGGCCGGATTCAAAAAGGATTACGCTGAAATCGAGCTCAGCGAGGCATCTTTCGAAAACAATCCTTTCAAGCTTTCATGCAAGGTCAACGACTTCGAGAAACCAGTGGTATCGGGCGATGTCAGCGGCAGGGTCGATCTGGTCACGGTGAATGGTTATCTGCCGAAGACGGGCAACCCGAAACTTGCCGGCGATATGTCGTTCGATCTGAAATTCAGCGGGCCGGTCGACCAGCTCTCGCAAGTCAAGCTGGCCGGTGATCTGAATCTGGACAAGGCTTCATACACCGCCGAGACACTTCCCGAGCCGATTGAAACGATGAACCTGAAAGCGAAAATTAACGACCGCAATGTCATCATTGACAATATGTATGTCCAGTTCCCGTCATCGGATGTCTCGATGAAGGGCGAACTGGCGGATGCTTTCCCGTACTTTATTCCCGGCAGCGGCGAGGACGCCAAAAAACCATTCCTGACATTCGAAATGTCATCGAAGCGTTTCAATACCGACAAATTATTTCCTGAAGCCGTCCCGGGTGAAGGGCAGAATCTGGCCGAACTTCCTCTTGACTCGCTTCCGCCAATAATTCTGCCGGATATTGACGGCAAAGGAACGGCAAAATTTGATACGCTGATTTACACCAATGTGGAATTCACCAATATAACCAGCGACGTGGTTATCAAGGATCGTGTTATCAATGCCAATAATGCCAACGGGAATGTCTATACCGGGAAGGTCAAGGGACAAGCGGCCGTAGATCTGAATGATTTCAACAACCCTGTTTACACCGGCACCTATGAGGCTTCGCAAATCGAGGTCAATGACTTTCTGACCCGTTTCACCAAATTCGGCGGGCATCTATTCGGCAAGGTCAATATGAATGGTGACTTCAAAGCCACTGGCTGGGAACCGGAAGACTTGATTAAAACCCTGACTTTGGACGGCTCGGCGTTGTTCAATGAGGCCAAACTGGTCAATTTCGATGTCATCCAGAAGATGGCTCAGAGTTTTAATTTCAGTTCGGTCAAGGAAGAGACTATAAGGGACCTGGCCAGTTCCTTCAAGGTCAGGGACGGACGCGTGATTTTTGATGCTCTCAAGTTTTTCAACAATATGGGAGACTGGAACATAATAGGCTCGGTCGGATTCGACGGCAGCCTCGATTACAGTGGTGAGGTGTTGCTGACCGAAAACATGACTTCTGAATTGATGGCCAAATCCGACATGGTGGCGGGGATGGCCAGCCTGCTCAAGGATAAGAAAAGCGGACGGGTTAAGGTCGGTTTCAAGCTGGGGGGAACGTATTCCAATCCCAAACCGACTCTCGATCTGAGTCCGGCCAAAGAGCAGCTTGAGGATAAGCTTAAGAACAAAGTCGGGGATGCTCTGAAAGGCTTACTTGGCAAGTAACAGATATTATCAATCGCCTGATATTGCCGATACGTATTAATAATCGTTATGATTTTTAAAACCATATTAGAAGATATCAGGGCGATTTACCGCAATGATCCGGCGGCAAAAAACATTGAGTTTTTGCTTTATCCGGGATTTCATGCCATTTTTATT
>JBFMFJ010000291.1:0-5039 GCA_040752235.1 Candidatus Zixiibacteriota bacterium
ATGTCCCCCTGCACCGTCCCGATTACGACTGTACCTATGGTAGGAACCTTATCCTTCAAAAGCTGCGGCTTGAGCAAATCAAGCCCGGCATACATCGCCCTGGCCGCCAGCAGGACATCCGGCAAAAATATTTCATGCGCCTTGAATTTCTTCCCGACCACTGTCATTCCCGCTATCAAGCCGTCATCCAGAATCTGTTTGGCCGGTATCTCCGCCTCGATTGCTTTTCCCGTCATCTCGGCCGTTTTTTTGTCATCGCCGTTTTGAAGACTCTCCGAAATATGTTTAAGTATTTCCATCGTATGCTCCTGGTATTGCGGGAATTACTGCTTCCTGATTCCATTGATTCTGGCCCGGCACCCGCGATCCAGACACTGATCGCAGAAGGAATAGGCAATATCGAACATATGTATTCTGGCCGGCCCGACCAGCATCACGCCGGAAATCGATTTGATCGGTTCCATCATATAACTGCTCGACAAATGAATCCCGATCTCTTCGGGATTCAAATAATCAAATAATTTCTGCTGCCCGCTGATATGCCAGCCGCAGTACCCCGGGCTGTAGCGCATGATGTAGCTCTCGCGGGAAATTTGTCCCGATTCTATCAACTGCTCGAGATATGCCTGCTCGGCGGCATGCCCGGCCAGTTCGGTCGCTTCCGAGGCGGCAGTATCCAGCATCGAAGCCAGTGCGAATTCATTGGCTTCGAATAGATCCCGAATTTCATTGCTGACGGTGGCGCCGACGGTAATGGCAAATAATGCCAGATGGTCGGCCACCGGGAAGATTTTTGCCACCGGTGTCATCGATTCATTCTTCCCCGCTCCATTATAAATTGTCCTGAATTGCGCCGTCGAAACATCACCGATAATCCCCGCCGGCTCGCATAGATCGGAGAAAATTTCCAGCGATTGTTCGACCAGATCAAGAATTTTTTCAGGGACTTCGGTCCCGGGCGGAATCCCCTGACTTTTCAATACATTTTCCGCAGGCGGGATTAAATCTTCTATCTCAAAATTGATGACTTGTCTCATACATCAACTACCGGTAATTTATCCATTCCGTATTTCGCCGCCTCAACGCTCATAATACGACTCAATTCCCTTCTTATCTCGCTTCGAAGGCCGGTCGGTTCATATTCATCAAGCAACTGCCTGACTTCCTCGCGGGCCTTTTCCATCAAAGTCTTACTTCCTTCCTCGCGCCAGCGTGCCCGGTTGGCCCGTTCGATAACATTTCCAGGGAAATGATGCTCGCTGCGAAGATATTTACGCGAGTGATCCGCAATCAACAAGTGTTTCTCCTTAAGCAGCTCCTCAAAATGCGGCCGTGCCGGGAAGTCCTCCTTCGGCTCGATGCCTTTTAACATCCGCATCACCATCCCGCAAATTTCATTGTCGACCACCAGTTTCTCAAAACTGAAACAGTTTTCGAAATCAATCATTCCCGGCCCGGAGATACTGTTAATTCCCGACAACGCCGCCAGAGTAGCGCCCATCGAGGTCTCCAACCCGGCCTGGGCATCAAGATGTTTGGCATCGCTGAGACCGATATACGCCTGGGTCGGCAGTCCCAGGTATTTACCGATTTCGCTGTAGGCACAGTCAATCATCTCGGTCTCGACTGCCCCCATCGGGGTTGTTTCATAGCGAATATCGAAAATGGCCGGCGAACCGCCGTATAAGGCCGGCGCCCCGGGATTTGTCAATTGCGTCAGGACTATTCCGGATATTGTCTCAGCCGTGTGCTGCACCAGCGTCCCGACCAAAGTCACCGGCGCAATAAACCCGGCCAGCGGCATCGCCACATATTCGACCGGAATACCGTAACGCGCGCAGTCAACCAGATTCTGTGAAGTAACATCCGACCAGCTCAACGGCGAAGTCGGGCAGCATGAAAACACTGTCAGCGGTTTTTCTTTCAGCGCCGAGTCCGAACCGCGAATCGCCACCTGCAAATCTTTCATGACATCAAATGACTCAATTCGGAAGGCTCCGGTCACCACCGGCTTTTCGCAAAACATCAGGCTGAAATAAAGCCGAAGACTGTCGGCGATCTCCTGCGGCACATCCGATGGCACCATGGCGGTGCTCTGCGATGCGATATATTTCATCCGGCCAATCAGCTTAGTATATGAAATATAATCGGCCGTTGTTGCCTTGCGAACATCCGTTGCTTCCGCATCAAGAATATATATGGCCGCTGAGCCGGGCGTGAAATGCACCTTGTCGCCGGAAAAGTCGCATTGTTCCCGGCCAAGCGTATCATACAGCTTGAATCCCGACGGGGCGCTTTTGAGCGCCTTGTCTATGATATCTTCGGTGAATTTTACATGCTGACCGGCCTTGTCGACCAATACCCCGAAGTCGGAAAGAAGCGACAGCAGACCTTCGTTGTGTATGCTTACCCCGAGAGTGCACAGAATATCCCGTGCTTCCGAGATAATCCTCTCGATTAATTGCCTTTCCAGGAACCTGACAACCGGTCTCATGTCCAACCTCACCAATTCATAATTGACAGCCTTGTGCCAATATAATAATAAGAAATTTAATTCGCCATAACCACCTTCTTTCAGGGCCGTTTTTTGCCGCAATATTCATTAAATAAAATTAGATTATCGGCTATTGCATCTTTTTCTCAAATTGATTAAATAATCCGGTATACCCGGCCTTCTGGGCCGGATAAAAAAAGTAATCATATTCGGGGAGAGAATCTATGAGAGTGAGGTCGGACCGTTTAGGTGTCGCGGTTTTCCTGTTCCTTTTTGCCGCCATTTTCGCCTCTGTTTCGACAGCCGGCATCGGGCCGTTCGAGATCAGTAACAAGGATAAATCCGCCACCATGAAAATCCAGTTCACCGCCCAATTGCGGATGGAATATTTCAACAAGGATATGGGCAGCAGCAAGGATCGCGAGGATAATCTGACTATGGAGGCGCGCCGCATCCGATTGAGTCTGAGCGGCGTCGTTGGTGTTCCCGATTTATCTTATGGCGCGCAGCTGAGTTTTGCCCCCAATTCGCTGGAATTGATGGACATTTACGGCAACTACAAATTTTGCCCCTGCTCACAATTTCGTTTCGGGCAATTCAAAGTACCTTTCACTGAATATCGCCAGGAATCCTTTGGAAATTTGACATTGGCCGACTGGTCGATATTGACCAAATATTTCGGCGCCGAACGGCAGATGGGTTTCGCGGTGCATAACGGCTATCGTAATGTCGAAGGGCTGGGATATGTCTTTGGCGTCTTTACCGGAGTCAATGCCCGGGCCTCGCATGGTATCGGCGTGGCGATGGTCTATGGTGAGGAGCGGCCCAATCCCTCCGATCTTGCCGATCCGGCCTCGAAAGCCGAATTTCATCCGGAAATCTTCGCCAAAGGATCCTATTTCTATAAACCGGAAAATTCCAAAACAATTATTCGGGCTGCCCTGAGCGGCGCCTGGGATATCGAACCTGCCGATTATCAGGACTTCTCCATTCGCCTGGCGCCCGAGTTTATCGTTAATTATGACAGAGTAACATTGAACAGCATCTATTATTTGGGGTTCATTGATTTTCTCGATCCCGAGATAACCAAACTCGGCATGACCGGGCTGTTGTTGGAAGCAACAGTAAAGGTAAATGATCGTATTGATTTATCCGCTCGCTACTCCCGTCTGGATATTGATGAATATTTGCTTGATGATGCCCGCGATCGCGCTTTTTCGATTATCGCCGAGGCCGGCGGCAGCTATGAGTACCCCATTTATGACCCTGATTATCTTGCAGCGATGATAGCGCAGTACGGTTCGGTCGGTAAACTGCAGACCGAGGATGAATATACGATCGGCATGAATTATAAAATAATCGGTCATCAGCTTAAGATACAAAACGATTTCACCTGGACAAAGCATGGGTATGTCGCCGACGACGGCCGCAAGGATGTCTCCATCCGCTCCCAGTTCCAATTGGTGTTTTGATTAAATCTTGCAGGGCAGGATTCGCCATTCCGCTCACAATGGAACAGGCGATCCTGCCTGCCTTTATTTTTCAATCATATTAATTCACCTTTTCAACACCTCTTAAAAGCATTTTGATAGTTGCATAAGTTGCTGACTACCAAACTCTTACCGTGACCATCCTGAATTCGTAATGGCGAACATTTGCCCCGGCGGCGAACCCCGGGGAAACACAAGATTCAGCGGTAAGCCACTAAAGATGATAATTTGAATACATATCTATTGCTTTTCTAATTGTGTTATTATAGCTTTGCCTCGCTTTAAAAGGGGAGTTAAGCCTTGGGAACCGCCATAAATGACTGGCGGCTCCTAATGTAAAAATGTCCGAGCCGGTGAAATCAGATTTGGTATGATTTTACATTTTATCCAAGGAGAATTTTATGCGGGGTACATGGCGTCAATGTCAAGTATCAAGGTGCCTTTCGTTACTTGGTCTGGCGGCGCTGACACTTCTGGTAATGTCTTCAGGCAGCCTTGCCAGCGAAGCTGATATTGTTGTCCCTGATCTGGAAAAGGCCGACTTTTTCGGAGTCAGCGGAAGCACCTTGCTGCTTGGGGGATTCGTAATCTGCATACTGGGCATGATTTTCGGGTGGTTCGCATATACCGGACTAAAAAAACTGCCGGTGCATAAATCGATGCGCGAGATATCGGAACTTATTTTTGAAACCTGCAAAACCTATCTTCTCACTCAGGGCCGGTTCATCCTATTCCTCTGGGTTTTTATCGCTATAATCATGGTCATTTATTTCGGCTGGCTGCGGCCTGTCGGCGCCGGCAACTTGATTATTATTCTCTTATTCAGCCTGATCGGTATCGGCGGCAGTTATTCGGTGGCCTGGTTCGGAATCAGGATCAACACCTTCGCCAACTCCCGCTCCGCCTTTGCCAGTCTTACCGGCCGGGCTTATCCGACCTATGCCATTCCGCTGCGGGCCGGCATTAGCGTGGGGACTCTGCTGATCTCCATTGAGCTTATTATAATGCTGGCCATCCTTGTATTTGTCCCCGGGAATCTGGCCGGATACTGCTTT
>JBFMFJ010000292.1:0-5038 GCA_040752235.1 Candidatus Zixiibacteriota bacterium
AGTATTTCCCGCAATATAAAGAACAACTGATATCGATTACAGAACGACTCTGGGATTTACTGCAGCACCTTTACGGGAATTATTATCATTATAAGATGAAGGGATCATATTCCATCAAAACCATTCTTTCCATTCTGGTTCCGGAGTTATCATATGATGATTTGAAAATCCGGGAGGGGGATATGGCCTCGCTGGGATATATCTATCTTCTCGACCCGGAAAATGAACCTGAAATGAAAGCGGACATTCGCGAGTCTCTTTTGAGGTATTGTGAGCGCGATACTCTGGCAATGGTGGAAATTTTCCGTGTAATCAAGGAAAAAACAGCCCGATAACCACGATCATAGTCGAAAATAAGGTCGATTTTATCTGTACTTGATAGTAAAGTTATCGGTCATCTTATCAATTCTCCGTATTCAATCGTATCATTATTGAATTTTTATTTGACAACGCCGGTTCAGGCAGCTAATATTTTAGTTAAGTCGTCCGAAATAATACAATATGGATTATCTTTTAAGGACCAGAGGGGCTTGCAGGGAATGCAAAGACTTTTGACCATAGAATCATGCCGGGCGGCCGGTTCATTATTTGAATCGTATTCCAATCTATCGCCAATAAATAAACTGCCAATAATGAGGATAGAATGTCTATGAAACTAAAATTGTCAGCATTCATCGGAGTTTTGCTGCTTTTTATGATAGCGCCGATGATATCGGCGAAGGAAGAAATTGACCGAGATGTGCTGATCAAAGAGTCTGCAACCTGCCTCGACTGCCATGATATGGCCGCCTCTCTGGCATCATCGGCACATCGTCTGAGCGATGCCAAAGCTCCCATGCCGGTGGCGGTTGGTTGCATCGGCTGTCATGACGGCTGGAAGGTCCATATCGAGGACCCATCCCGGGATAATATTACAAACCCGAGATCGCTATCGAATTTTGACCAGGCCGGAGTCTGCGGCCGCTGTCACCTTAATCCTCACCAGAGTTCCATGTATTCAAGCGATCCCCACAGCCGAACCGATGTCGGCTGTCTGTCATGCCATAAGGTGCATGATAATCATAATCGCTTCCTTGTGAAGGATGACGGCGACAATTACTGCGGGAGCTGTCATACGTCGGTTTTATCCGAGTTTAAACGGCGCTCGGTTCATCCGTTGGAATCGGGCAATATCGGCTGTACCGATTGTCATTATTCGGGCGATAATCAGGACAGACTTTTTGCCGCCGGAGTGGACTGGTCCTGTCAAAAATGCCACACCGACCAGGCAGGGCCGTACATTCATGAGCATCCGGTGGTATATGAACATCTGGTGGAAGGCAACGGCTGCACCCAGTGCCATGAACCGCATGGTTCGGCCAACGACCGGCTTTTGAAACAGGCCGGTGACGGTATCTGCACTCAGTGCCATGGTGTCCCGCCCCTGCATCGAACACAACACAGCGGGCTTGGTTCGAAGATGGCCTGCGTCGATTGCCATTCCATGATTCATGGTTCCAACGAAAATGACAAGTTCCTTGATCCTGATCTTGGCGTCAAACTGTTCCCGGATTGCTATCAATCCGGCTGCCACGATATAAACCGGTAGGGAGGTGAAGAATGAAAAGTATATTCTTATTCATATCATGCGGCCTCCTTCTGTTAACCGGGGCGGCGGCTTTTGCCGACGGCAGCGGAAGGGTATCGGTCGGATATACCTATGTCGATGAAGTGGGCAACCGATCGGTCAACTACCGCACCTTCAACCAGTATGAAGGGGTCGGATTATCGCTGGAAAAGTTCAATTATCTTTTCGACAACGGTCTGCGCCTTAAAGCTGATATCAACAACCTGACCATGAATAACCGCAATGTGGTTGTCGGGCTGGAGAAATCGGGTTTATTCGGATTCCAGGGGTACAATAATCAGTATCGCCGGACATATGATTTCGATGGTGCCAGTTTCACCCGTCGTCATCGGACGGGCGGATCAGTATGGTTCCACCCGCATCAGTACATTCGCGTATTCGGAGGCGGGGAATATGTCGGTAAATCCGGAAATATGCTGCCTTTGTTCGATCTGGGCGGGATTACGACGCCGCACGAGGTTGATTATACGCAGCTTTGTTATAATGCCGGAATCAGGCTTAATCACCGCGGCGGGATGTTCCAGGCCGAATATCGCGGCGGGGAGTATCATGACGATATTAATCCCGAGCGCGACCAATCGCGCTATCGCATAAATCTGTACGGTTTGATGCCGGTTCCCCGATATGAATGGCTGGTGCTGTCCGGGCAGTTTTTCCATTTCGAAACCAAGTTCGATGAGACCGAATTTATGATAAGCACGAACCATGTGCGCGGCGGCGCCATGGCCAGACCGACAAAGAGAATAGCGCTCAATTACTATTTCATCTTCGATCGCACCAGCTCCGACAACGATGTCGTCGCGACCGACAACATAGCACATGCTTTCTATGTCACGTATTCATTGGCTAAGCTGGCCGGTTTGACCGCCGGTTACCATTACGGCATTAATGATGACTATGAAGATGAAGTCAATTCCAACGCTTATTACTTCTATGGCTGGTTCAAACCCGGGAAATATTTCGAATTCCGCGGCGAGCATGGTTTCCGCTCCGAAAATGTCGAAGACGGTTCGCGCCTGATCGGCGATGAGGATCGATCACGATTCAAATTATCGGCGAAATACAACCGTCCCGATCAGGGCTCGATATCCCTGAAATACGAAGGGCGGAATCGGGAGAATGACCAACTGGGAACCGAGATAGAATTTTCGCGGTTTGCGATCGATGCCACGCTGATACAAAAGAGCTATGGCACACTGTCGGCCGGATACGCTTATTCGAACGGCGATTATGATAATCTCGAGGACAATTTCGAATTCAGGGATCATAGCGTTTACGGTGATATTACGACGGAGGAGTACAAAGGCCTTGATGGCGGTTTCGGTTTTGTTTATTACCGCAGTCAGCGCGATCTCGATGTCGAGAGCTTTACGTTGCGCTTTAAGGCCGGCTATCGCTTTATGGAAGACCATCGTTTTGATATCGAATACAATGTTGATAACTTCGATGATTTCCTTGTCCGGGACAAATATTATACATCGAATATAGTCGAATTTAAAGTAACAAAAATATTATCATTTTAGGGGAGAATTACTATGCGAGTAATCTGTCTGACTTTGGGACTCCTGGTCGTATCGGCCTTGCTGTTCTTCGGTATTGGCTGTGATCGCGAAGTCATCAACGAGCCGCAAGACGAGCAGGTTTCCTATAACAGTTGTTTTACCTGTCATGGTGAGGATGGTTATATTCTTGCTGCGCAGGGGGAGTGGCTTAACTCGATTCATGCCTCCGGAAATAATGTGGACTATACTAATCGCGGTGGTTCCGACTGCTCGCAGTGCCATGACCATCAGGGATTCCTGGAATACCTCGAGACCGGATCGGTTTCGGCACCTTATGACAATGTCAGCGCCATTCACTGTTTCACCTGCCATGCGCCGCATACCCGCGGGAACCTGACCCTGCGCATTGATGATCCTTATGTCTTTAAGAATGACGTCACGTTCGATCATGGTGCCGGCAACCTCTGTGTCAATTGTCACCATTCCCGATTCGATGTCCGGGATGTCGTTGACTCGGTCGAAGTCGGAGAACGGTGGGGACCGCACCACGGGCCGCAGGGCGAGCTTGTTCAGGGAACAGGCGGTTATGAATTTGACGGCAATGCCTACGGTAATACCGGCCATTACAATGTCGGTGAAGGCAATGCCTGTATCGGCTGCCATATGGGCAACCCGCGCACCCATGTCGGATATAAAGTGGGCGGCCATAGTTTCAACATGGTGGATGAAGAAAGCGGTGCGACGCTGGTGGGTATCTGCCAGGGTTGCCATCCGACCGCCGAGAGTTATGATTATGACGGCATTCAAACCGAGGTGACAGCACTTCTCGAAGATCTGAAAAATCTCCTGTTTGATGCCGGCATCCTTATCGAGGACGGCACTCCGCCCGACACCATTATCGGTGATGCCATAATCGCTGATAAAAATATCGCCGGAGCCTTGTACAATTTCGTTCTGATTGAAGAAGACCGGTCCGAAGGTGTCCACAATCCGGCGTATGTTGTTGATTTACTGGAGACATCAATTGATTATATGGAAGGTCTGGTGGGAAAGATCGCGGTGAATGACCTTAGACCTCTAACTGCCCATTAATAAATGGCTTAGTAAAAAAACCCTCCTCTACAAGGAGGGTTTTTTTTGTTTCTAATCGCAAATACACATGATACATGTACAAATTGGTAAAGTTTTATTTTTATTATTTTTTTCATAAAAGTATACCCATTTAGTTGATTATTTTGTATAATAGGTGAAATTAAAATGGACATCAGCAACAGAAGGATGTAGTAATAAGGAGGAACAATGGTAAAGAAGTACCTGATTGCTTTTGCCATCATCTGTCTTGTAACCGCGTTTGCCGTCAATATCTCAGCTCAGGAAAAGGCCGTCGAAAAGGCCACAGTCAAGCATGAGTTTATCGGTGTCGACAAATGCAAAATGTGTCATAAGAAAGACGGCGTGCACCCGAGCTGGCTCGAGACCAAGCATGCCAAGGCGTGGGAAAGCCTGAATGCCGAACAGCAGAAGGATGCCAACTGCGTCGGTTGTCACTCCACCGGAACCACAGCGGCCGGCGAACTCCTGACCGGGGTTCAGTGCGAAGCCTGTCATGGAGCCGGAAGTGACTACAAATCAAAACCGGTTATGGAAAATCGGGAAGAGGCCGTCAAGATGGGCTTGGTAATTCCCGACGAAAAAACCTGCCTGGGTTGCCATAATGAAAAGGTTCCCGAGCAGTTCCGTTCCAAGGAAAAATTCGATTTTGCCAAAATGAAGGCTACCGGCGTTCATTCTATGGCGGTGAAAGAAGAAGCCAAGGAAAAGACGGAATAGTAAAATATTCTGACAAATATGAAAAAAGCGTTCCCGATGGGAACGCTTTTTTTGTTATGCACACTTAACGGATTTACTG
>JBFMFJ010000293.1:0-5013 GCA_040752235.1 Candidatus Zixiibacteriota bacterium
TGCAGGCGCACAGATTAAAACGGCCAGCAGGATAATTAACAGACGTCTCATGGTATTAATAACCTCCCCATTGGTTTAGCCCTGTTTGCACGGACCGGTTAAATCATTGAGGATAACAAATTTCACGCACTCTCTCACACGCTAAAAGCAATCATACAAAGGAATTCGGCTTTTGTCCACTAATTAATTTTACAGAAAATCACGGGAATGTTCCAGAATAAAATGAAGTGCCGAAACAGGTAACGCATATTGTTGACATTAAACCGCTTTAGTAATAACTTGATTATCGGGTCATTTAACGGAGTTGGTGGAATTGTCCGTATAAGTATAAATTGTGTTACGGCTTAACGGTAAATTAAGGGATAATAAATGAAGACCAGACGGGATCTTCGACCGGCCAGATTCGCACTGTTCGTATTCGTGGGATTGATTATTTTCTGCGTGGCGCAGTTATCATGGTGGATAATTTATCAGATCGACCTGAGCAAACAGCTAAGCAAGCACCAGGCGGAGCTTCTCGATCAGAAAATAGAAATTGTCAGCCTGACGGCCAACCGCTGCTTCCAGCAAAGAGTCAATATGATATCATATGCGATAAATATGGCGGAGAATCGGGAACGATATCTGGACAGCCTTCTTTCGGACAGCATCATAACAGGATATTCAATAGGAGCGAATCCCGAGGAATGGAAACACTCCGGGTTAATCGATTCCACCTTCTATGCCAATATCGGCAGCGGAATAACCGTTTTCTTCGACTCCCAATTTCCCGGCCGGTTACTTGAGGACAGCAAGGGTGAAATTCAATACAAACCGTACGGCCATATCAGCGGCAAAAATCTGGTATGGGTTGTTTCGGATATGTTCGAGATCCGACCCGAGGTGAAGGAAGAATTGGAGCGCTCGACTCACGGACGGATTATGATGTTTGCCTCGGAAGGCAGTTTCTTCGTTTTGATTACATTATTCGGGGCATTTTTGATATATCGGACACTGCAGCGGTCCGAGGAGTTGACCTTCCGCCAGCAGAATTTTATTCATGCCGTGACGCATGAATTCCGCACGCCGTTGACTTCACTGCGGCTGTACCTGCAGACGCTTCAATCCGGAAAATTGAACGATGAAAAGAAACAGGATTTGTACGGCAAGATGCTTGATGACTGTTACCGGCTGGAAGGCATGGTTGATAATGTCCTCGAGGCGGGGCGATCGGGGCGGCAGGATTACCGGCTGAATCTCGAAAAGACCAATCTTACCGATGATCTCGCCGAATACCTTGACAACCTCAAGCCGGTGGTTGACGGGCTGGGCGGCAAAATCGAGCGGCATCTGGCGCCCGATATAATTGTCAAAGCCGATTACCAGGCGCTCGAAAGAGCGTTAAGAGCAATAGTCGAAAACGCCCTGAAATATTCGAAGCCTGAAAGCAGGAATATTACCGTGACATTGTCCCGACAGGGTTTATCGGCCTGTGTCAGTATTGCCGACAAGGGCCCCGGTATTCCGGCGCATGAGCAGAAAAATATATTCGACCGTTTCTATCGTATCGGTGATGAATCCACACGATCCGTTAAGGGGACCGGCCTTGGGCTGTATCTGGTGAAGCAGACAGTCGAGGCTCACGGCGGGACGGTTGAGGTCAAATCGGAAGGTGCCGCCCGGGGATCGGTGTTCACCATCAGGCTGCCTTTGGTGCAATAGATGAAGAAAAGAATATTAATAGTCGAGGACGAAGAGCATATCGCCGACGGCCTGCAATTGAATCTCGAAGGCGAAGGCTATGAGACCGTGATTGCCTCCGACGGGCAGATGGCGCTGGAGTACTGGCGGCAGGGCGGGTTCGACCTGATTATACTCGATATCATGCTTCCCGGCAGGGACGGCCTGGAGGTATGCCGGACTATCCGCAGGGAAGCGGGCCGGGTGCCGGTGCTGTTTCTGTCGGCGCGCGACCGCGAGGATGACCGCGTGGCCGGATTACTGGCCGGCGGCGATGACTATATGACCAAGCCGTTCAACCTGAAGGAACTGATCCTTCGGGTGGGCGCCATTTTCCGGCGGCAAGTATGGTACAGCACCAGTCCGCTTGAAGATAACCGCGTCAGCTTCGGTAAATTCTGGGTCGATATCAATACATACAAAGCCTCCGGTGTCGGCGGAGAAACGGAACTCTCGCAGAAGGAAGTTATGATCATGAAATTTCTGGCCGAGCATGCCAATGAAGTCGTTACTCGCGATATGCTTCTCAATGCCGTCTGGGGGTACAATGTTTATCCCTCCAGCCGGACGGTCGATAATTTCATCGTGAGACTGCGCAAAATATTCGAGCCGGATCAGACAAATCCAAAATATATCCACACCATTCGCGGGGCGGGATACAAATTCACGCCGGACGGCGAATAAAGCTAATCATCTAAAGGATTAAATCGTTCTCGAGAAGGTCGGTTTCTTGCCGGGGAGCCTGCCGCCCAGATAGTTATCGAAGGTCATGGCAATATTTCTGATGAAGGTCCGACCGACCGGAGTCACACCGATACCGCCGTTGCGCATCTCGAGGAAATCATCGGCGAAAAACTCGGACAGTTTTTGATGCTCATCCATGAAATAGGAATGATAATCTATCCCGAATTTTTTCCGGAGATCATGAAAGTCCAGACGGAAATTGCACATCAATGACATGATGACACTCTGGCGGACCAGATCATCATAGGATAATATCATGCCGCGGTATGTTGCCAGGCGGTTCTCGCCGACGACTTTCATATATGAATCAAGGCTGGAATAATTCTGGAAAAAGGAATGATTGATATAACCGATGGAGGACATCCCCAGCCCGATCATATCGGGCGATGATTGCACGGTGTAGCCCATGAAATTGCGATACAGGCGGCCGTCCTCCTGAGCGATCGACAATTCATCCTCCGGAAGGGCAAAATGATCCATTCCGATCTGGCGGTAACCATGTCCGGTAAATATTTTTACGGCATCGGCGAAAAGCTGATATTTTATCTCGGTGATGGGAAGGTCATCTTTGATTATCTTCTTCTGGTTGGCTTTGGCATCGGGCAGATAGGCAAAGCTGTAAAGGGCAACCCTATCCGGTCTGAGCTGGACCGCTCTTTCAAGTGAAGCGGCAAAACGCTCGGGAGTTTGTTTCGGCAAACCATAAATCAAGTCGATATTGATGCCCTTGAAATTCAGTTCGCGGCAGTAATCGACGACACTCTTGATAAGATCGAACGACTGCACTCGGCCGATAGCATCCTGCACATCCGGATCGACATCCTGCACGCCGACCGAAATACGGTTAAACCCACGCGAGGCCAGATAATCAAGCTGCTCGAAAGTGGTGACACGTGGATCGATTTCAAGTGATTTTTCGCACCCGGGGATAAATTCGAAACTCTCTTCAAGAGCTTTCAGAATTTTTTCAAAATCATCGATTTCGAGATAAGTCGGAGTCCCGCCGCCGAAATGAAGCTGGCTGATTTTATTCCGCCCGCCGAGCAGTCCGGCAGTCATTTTTATTTCGGCAATAAGAGTGTCGATATATTTATTCACGCGATCGGAGCTTCTGGTGATATAGGTATTGCACCCGCAATAGTAGCATCGCCGGCGGCAGAACGGGATATGCACATAAGCGGCCAGTGGAATATCAGTATGCATTGACGCTTTTTTCAACGCCGAGGTATAACTGTCCGCATTAATTTTGTCCGACCATACCGGTGCTGTCGGATAACTGGTGTACCTCGGACCGGGACGATCATATTTGCGGAGCAACTCCACCGGGACATTTATTGAACCATTGTTGTCAGACATAATCATTTCCTGTAGTTGTGCACCGTCTCTACCATGGCATGAACCGACTCGATCGGCGTTTTGACCATAATGCCGTGGCCGAGATTGAAAATAAGCCGCGAGTGATCTTCGATGCTGCCCAGAAGCGCTGTCGTCTTCTCCTTAACATGCTCCACCGAACCGAAAAGAACGGCCGGGTCAAGATTTCCCTGCACCGTTTTGCCGGGCAGCTTCATTGCCGCGGCGGCCAGATCCATGCGGTAATCGACTCCGACAACTTCGCAATCGATATCTCTTATCATGTCGATATATGGCGCAATATTATTCACGAATAAAATACGCGGGACTTTCTTAAATGCGATGGAATCAAAAATCGAATTGACGGCGTCAATCGACATCGCTTTGTAATCCTCGCGCGAAAGCACCCCGCCCCAGCTTTCGAACAATTGCACGGCATCGGCGCCGGCCTGTATCTGGGCGGCGAGGTATTTCGAGGTTATTTTCGACAGAAAATCGATCAATCTTTTGGCCGCTTCGGGATATTGATGAATAAACTTCTTGGCGACATCGAAATTTTTGGAGCCTTTTCCCTGAATAAGATAACAGGCGACCGTAAACGGCGAACCGGCGAAGCCGATCAGCGGTTTTTCAGGGAGGATTTCCTTGATTTTCCGAATACCATCCAGCACATAGGACATTTCCCTGGCAATATCAAATTCCACCAGGCGGTCGATATCGGCAGGTTTGGTGATCGGTGCTTCGATTTCCGGGCCGCCTTCGGGAAAGTCAATACTGACGCCCATCGGTTCCAGAATCATCAGAATATCGGAGAAGAGGATGGCGGCATCGAGATTAAAGCGCGCGATGGGCTGTCTGACCACTTCGGCGATCAGTTCCGGTGTCCGGCATAACTCAAGGAACGAGACTTTCTCCCTAACCGCCAGGTATTCCGGCAGGTAACGCCCCGCCTGGCGCATGATCCAGACCGGGATCATCCCATCGTTGCGGCCATAACAGGCTTTGATGAAATTGCTGTCGGCTATTGCCATTTATGCGCCTCCTGGCGGATGGCATCGGCCAGGACCGATGCGGCATTCCTGAGCATCTCCTCGGTGTGTGCCGCCGAAAGAAAACAGACTTCATATCCGGACGGCGGGAGATATATGCCGCTGTTCAATATTTTTTCATGGACACGATTATAATGAGAGATACCGT
>JBFMFJ010000294.1:0-5013 GCA_040752235.1 Candidatus Zixiibacteriota bacterium
GTCCTGACAGCTTTTTCGGTATTGATAAGGAACTCCAGAGCCTCGCGTCGAACCGAATCCTTTCCAATCAATTCCTTTGCCGTCGGAGGAGCATAACCACCCTTATACAGTTCTATCTCAATAATCTGCGCGGCCTGTTTCACATCTCCCCTGACATCTATTGAACGTCCCGGCAAATTATATTTATTTTTCTTTTTTATCAATTGCTTTTTGCCGCACATCAAATCAAGGATCGGCTCCAGGCTTTGCGCTTTCCTGCCGGTCCTGGCAGCGATCATTTCGATGCCTATGCCGTCATAATGCGGATGCGTCTCGAAAATTTCTTTTACGGCATTCAACACAAGTTCAATACCGGGAGCAATTTCGGATATCAGGTAATGTCTGCCATCATGCTCGTCAATCCGTCTCCGGTCCATCAGGTCATCGACGGCCTGGTCTATTTCAGATTGAGAATAATTGCTGAAAACAAAATCGGTATTTTTATTGATGAAAATTGATTTTTTCAATTCGCTGTAAACCAAATTATATTGGGTCAGTTCGTCCCGATCTTTAAGATATTGAAATTGAGGGATTTCCCGTCGCCGGGGGAATCTGTCCAGGTGATCGAGGATCACTCCGCCCCCGACAGTACTCTGCGGTGTCGGCAGGCGAAAAATACAACGATCACCGACAAAAGCCATAACCGGTTCATCAGGGCGGAAAAAGAGAAAACCCTGCTGGCCGGGATGGATGATCGGAGTGGAAGCCATTCTGATTTCCCCCTCGACCTCGGTTGTGCCGATAATCATTAACAGCCTGCGGCCGGAATCAAGACTAACCGGAGACTCCGGAATGACCGACGTCGAGACCGCAAAGACATTACCCTCGGGATAATCGGCGATTATATGAGGGGTCGATATTACGCCGCCGCGATGCAGATATTCCTTATCGATACCGGTCAGGCTGATTGATGTGCGCTGGCCCGGCTCTGCTGTTTCTATTTGCCGGCCATGTGACTGAATAGTGCGGACTTTCCCGATTTTACGGGCCGGGAAAACACCGATTTCATCACCAATTTTCAACATCCCGCCGCGAAGCGTTCCGGCCACAACCCCGCCCATGCCGGAAAGGATAAAGGAGCGGTCGATATATAATCTTGGTTTGGCAATGTCCTCCCGCTTGATTATCCGATCGGCCAATTTCAGGATTTCGCCCCGGAGAACATCAAATCCATCGCCGGTAACCGCCGACAGGCGGACAACAGGCGCATCCTGCAGGAATGAGCCGGCGACCTTCTCTCTTATATCATCTTCTACCAGGTCAAGCCAGCTCGTTTCGACCAGATCGATTTTATTAATGGCAATGAGGCCGTACTTGATTCCAAGTAATTTTGTAATCTGCAAATGCTCCTGGCTCTGGGGCATCCAACCGTCATCGGCCGCGACCACCAGGATAACAGCGTCAATGCCCCCGGCTCCGGCAATCATATTCCGGACAAACCGCTCATGACCGGGAACATCGATAATGCCGATACGTCGTCCATCGGGCGTATCATAATGGGCGAACCCGATATCAATAGTCATACCGCGCTCTTTTTCCTCGGGCAGGCGATCGGGATCGATTCCGGTAAGACGATTGATTATAGCGGATTTCCCATGATCGATATGTCCGGCAGTACCGATTACAAACATGTTAGAATCTGTCCGACAAATTTTTTATGATTTCCGCGAGCAGTTCCGCATCATCGTCATCGACCGCCTTCAGGTCAATCATAAAGCGGCCTTCCGAGATTCTTCCCACCACCGGCGGTTCCGAACGGCGGAACAAAGCCGCCAGTTTTTCGGGAGAGATTGAGCTGTGGAAAACCAGGGCGACCGATGGAAGGGCAATACCGGGCAGTGCTCCTCCTCCCATCTCGGCCTGTGAACCCTCAAGAGAGATTCTATCGCCGGCACCTATCTTATCCAGAAGAGAGCGGCCACGCTGATACAGTTCGGATTCGCTCACCGTTGCCAGGCGCCATAATTTTATATTTTCTTTCCAGGTGTTGTCCAGATAATAACCAAGCATCTCCTCGACAGCCGAAAAGACAATCTTATCGACACGCATGGCGCGATAGATCGGGTTCTTTTTGATTCGCTCGATAAATTCCTGTTTCCCGACAATCAGGCCTGCCTGAAGGCCGCCCAACAATTTGTCTCCGGAAAAACAGGTCAAATCGGCATTGTCGCGAACCGAGCTCTGGACGGATGGTTCTTTTACTCCGGCTATATCGGTCGTATCGATAAGAACGCCGCTGCCAAGGTCATTGACGACCGGGACATTGTATTTCCGGCCAAGCGCCACCAGCTCTTTGATGCCCGGCTCATCCGTAAAGCCGGTTACCGCAAAATTGCTTTTATGCACTTTAAGAATCAATGCCGGATCATCCTGAAGAACCGCCTCATAATCATCAATATTTGTTATGTTCGATGTCCCAACTTCGACCAGTCTGGCGCCGGATTTCCTGATGATATCGGGAATACGGAAACCGCCGCCGATCTGTACCAGTTCGCCGCGGGAAATGACGACTTTACGGCGGTTGGCCAGTGTGTTGAGAATAAGGAACAAGGCCGCGGCGTTATTATTGACGATAGTCCCGGCCTCGGCACCCGAAATCAGCGACAGGTATTTTTCGGCAAGGGCGCCTCGTTTTCCTCTTTTTCCGGTATAAACGTCGAATTCAAGATTGCCATAGCCGGTGACATGACTTTTGATATTGTCGAACAGCATTTCCGACAGGGGCGCACGACCCAGATTTGTATGCACAAGAATGCCGGCGCCGTTGATGACCCTGCCGATCTTTTTCAACCTCATCAACACAATGTCATTCAGAATAAATTCCCGAAACCGATCAAAGCTTATCGGTTCGATTTCATCTCCCAGTTTACTCTTGAACCGCTCGACAGCCGATCGAATGACCTCAACGATGAACGGCCGCGGCAGACCCGATGCGGCTTCGAGAATAACATTATCCGAGGCCAGAATCTCCACGGCCGGAATATCGCGCTTCGATTTAATAATTTTTTCCGTCATATCATAATCTGTATAAAAGACTGGTCACCACATTGCCTACCGATTGCAGCGACTGCGGTGAACATTTGTCCGGAGTATCCGCAGTGGTATGCCAGTACTTATAGTTGAAATCGATAATCACCGCCGACTGAAGTCCTATTGTCATAAAGCTGAGATGGTCATCATGAATGGCATATCCGACCGTATCGACAAAAGCTGCTTCTCCAAGTCCCGCGGCCATTTTCCATATCATGTCGGTAACCTGCGGTGAATACTTGTTGGAAAACTCTTCCCTATAAATTTTCAAATCACGATCACCGATCATGTCTATGACCAGGGCAAACTGGTACTTGTCCTTAATGTCCCGCCGGATCATCTCTTTGGCCCCGAGAAAATATTCATCAAGCCGCCCCGGGGGGCCATAATCCTCACCATCCAGAAGAACAAAATCAATATCGGCGCGCGGTTTCTGTTCGGCGAACAGGCTGGCCAATTCCATGAGAACGGCGACACCGGAAGCGCCATCATTGGCACCCGCAATCCATTCCTCCCGCCTGGTCGAATCGGGATCATATTCGGCACGCGGCCGGCTGTCATAATGAGCCGCGAGAAGATATCTTCGGTTGTCCAGGCTATCGGTTCCTTTGAATGAAGCGATGACGTTAATCATTTCCACCGGCTTGCCGGTTGTTTTATCATTATGAATAAACTGCATGGTGTCTACGGTACCGCCAAGGCTGTCGAAGAATTGTATAAAGAATTCCCGACACCGGCGGCTGTTGTCGCTGCCGGGCACACGAGGCCCGAAGGCCACCTGCTTTTCGATAAATTCAAAGGCTCTTTCTCCACTGAATTGAGGTACCGAAACCGTATTCTTTTCTCCGCAGGCAAATATCAGGGATATAGCCGCCGCCGCTATCAAACACGCCATGAAAATTAGTGCGATTTTTTTCATAATTTGAAAGGAATATCGGACAACGGAAAAAGTCAATGAAATATTTTAGAAGCGTATGTCGACTGTCATACGCAGTTCGCGCACATGTGACTTGACGCTTTGCTGAACATTATTGGTGTCCTGCCACCGCGCACTGATACTGCCCTTTATCTGATTGGAGAAGGAATATGAAACGGTCGGTACGACCATGAAATCCTTGTTTTCTCCTGCGGAAACCAGCGGCGCATCTCCGGTTGATTCTTCCCTTTTTTGACTTCGGATGGTGACTTCAACCGAAACCGACATGGTTGATCGGAATTTCAGGCGGCCAAACAGCGGGAGACGGACACCGGTCGGCCAGGAGAATGAGTACTTGGTCGAAGCCGATGAATTTGTGTTGATATTACGCTGTTTGCGAGTGACAAGCCCCGTGGTCGAATTATAGGATGTATTTTCACTGACAGAGCGGCTGGTACGAACATCGATGGTCAGCCCGCGCGCAACATCAAACGTGAATGAAAGCAGCGGGCTTTGATTTATCGTAATTTCTTCCGATGTCTTGTATCCGGTTGTGAGGTTGTATGATTCCTTGGTGCTCCTGGTGAATTTGGTTCGAGGCGAGAATTTCCGAATGAGCGGATTAAGGAATTTAAATGTCGTCAATTGGTTTATCGAAAAATTGATATCAGGGAATGTGGTCGCAATCGATTTTTGAGGACTGACCGCCTTTTTAATATCCCGATTTATCGTACGGTTGAAAGAAACACCTGTTTTGATTCCTCCCAGCAGTTTCGTTCCTGAACCAAATGAAAAATTAGTGACCTTGCTCGACACGGTGGATCGTCCGGCCGCACCGGCGTCAGGATCAATATCAGCCCCGACATCCTCGGTAATCCCGAATCTGAATTTCAGTGTGGCCCTCTCCAGAAGCCCCACATACGAATATCGATAGGATTCCTTGAAATCATATGTTAAAGGATCGATCCAGCTTGTCAAAAATCGCATCATCCAGAGCGGTTTATCCACCATCTTTTTTACGGCGCTAT
>JBFMFJ010000295.1:0-4973 GCA_040752235.1 Candidatus Zixiibacteriota bacterium
CCGTCCGGAAACCGGTGAGATGCGTGCCGCCTTCGATAGTATTGATATTGTTGACATACGAAAAAAGATTTTCCACGTAACTGTCGTTGTACTGTATGGCCATCTCTACCTCGACCCCGTCTTTTTCCTTGTTTATATAAATGGGCCTGCGGTACAGAACAATCTTGTTTTCATTGAGATATTCCACGAAGGATGATA
The DNA here is from genome assembly GCA_040752235.1 of Candidatus Zixiibacteriota bacterium. Lineage (GTDB taxonomy): Bacteria > Zixibacteria > MSB-5A5 > GN15 > PGXB01 > PGXB01. The sequence goes on from JBFMFJ010000295.1 coordinate 199, forward strand.
TCCCGCCCTTATAACAAAACTCGACTTCCTTGTTGTTGCGGTGATCCTCAAGCGTGATCTTCAATCCGGCGTTAAGAAACGCCAGCTCGCGCATACGCGAGGCAATAATGTCGAATTTGAATTTGACATTGCTGAAAATGTCATGATCAGGCATGAAAGATGTTTTCGTTCCGCTCTGTTTACGCTTCCCGACCACATCGACCTTTGAGGAAGCCAGGCCGCGCTTGTACTCCTGGCAGTAGATATTGCCGTCACGGCTGACTTCCACCCGGCACCATTCCGAGAGAGCATTGACGACCGAAACACCGACACCGTGCAAACCGCCAGATACTTTATAGCTGGAGTGATCGAATTTTCCTCCGGCGTGAAGCATGGTCATGACCACTTCAAGCGCCGACTTTTTCTGGGTAGGATGCATATCGACCGGGATCCCGCGTCCGTTATCGGTAACGGTGATCGACTCATCTTCATGAATTTCCACTTTGATGATCGAGCAGAACCCGGCCATGGCCTCGTCAATCGAGTTATCCACGACTTCGTACACCAGATGGTGCAAACCGCGCTGGCCGATATCGCCGATGTACATGGCGGGGCGGCGCCTGACCGCCTCGAGGCCTTTCAATACGGTAATTTTACTGGCATCGTACTGACCTTTTTCCTTATTTTCCAAATCCGCAGTCACCGTATCGTCTTTCATTTATTGTTTAATCCTTTCCTGTCACGAGACAAAATGAATTCGTTTGACCGCCTTGCCGCCGGGCACAGCATGAATCTCTTTCAATATTCTTTCCACTTCGAGCGCCAGTTGCTGCCGCCACGAGGCATCTCTCACGGAGACAAGCAAAGTGTCATCGGAGAAGCGCACGGCGCGTGACACCTCGGCAATCTTGCCGCCCACTATTTCGGGCCAGCGATTGACAATTCTCCATCCGCCCAGATCATGAGCGAGGCCGAAGCCTGCCAAAACCTTATCCAATAGCGGTCCGATTCGATCCGGTTGTTTTTTTAATCCGGAATTATTTCCCCTGTTCATAACTATTCAAGATAGTATATATTAAACAGTTTAGCAAGGGAAAAGTTCCCGCCTATCTTATTAAATTTTAATAAGTTACGGAAGGTTTTGAGCTGTTTTTTAAAGATTTTTTACCAGGTTTTTTCAACCGGTTTCAACTGCTTTTTTCGCGGAAATTTCGGGTTGGGAATAAAGAAATCCGGCCCTTCACGCCGAATCAAACGCACCGTTAAATCCTGGCATGCCTGACAGCGGCGGATTGATTTGTAGTGATCCTTCTGGATCAAACGGCGGCGGCGATGCTCCGGCGCGAACACCTGCTGATCGATGATTTCATACCCCTTGGAAGGATCATCCTCATCGAGAAAACGAACGCCCGCGACTATTTCCCTGGTCTCGGGATCATAGACCGTCGCGCCGGGACACTCGATAAACATCTTGTCCGCATCGAGACATTCGACCTCATCGAACGGACTGACCGCTTCATCATCATGACTCCGGATAACCGGCTCGCGCTGGAGTTTCTCTTCGGTATTATTACTGTCCGATGATGGATGGGTCTTCTTGCTCATGGCGGCTATCCCTTGACAATCAGAATGATGGAGAAAAAGGCCACGGTAACCGGGAGAATGTAAACAAACGAGAACGGCAGAAAGTAGGTTCCGATGAAGGTGGCGGCGACAGAAGGAATAATAACATAGCGCAGGATATCGAATGACATTTTGATGGCCTTCGAAATTATCAGCCCGACAATGCTGACCAGAAGAATGGCCGCGGCGACAAGCCCCGGAGTTCCGAATCGATCCTGGATGAAAGTTCTGGCCGTCGTGAGCAATCCTGACGGATCATTAAACTGAGTCATCACATTTTGCATGATTTCATTCATGGCGCTCTCCCGTATTAGAAGTCCTCCAGAGGTTCGATGGTAAGCGATGATTCTCCGACCCGGCTGAGGCCCTTCATTCTCTTCGTGAGGAAGTTCTGGGAGGTTATCCAGTTGTGCGAGATAGACAGGACATCGTCGTATTCGACTTCGGAAATCCAGTCGAGGACAAGGCAGTCAATATTCTGCCCGTCGACAGTGACGTTGTCCATTGTAAGCGTAAACTTTACCTGCATAAAAGCATCCTTATAAAGTTCATCTGGTTGTCTTTTCGCTTATCGAAATTGCAAGCCGGATGCCGCTCCGCAGGGTATGGATGGTGTCGTGAGCTATCTCGTTGCTGTGCAATATATTACAAATTAAAATGTTTACGATTTGAACAGCCGGAGGAGGCCTTTCTCCTATGACAGGCCCGAAAATGTATGGGATTCGGCCGATACCTGATGGGGTAAATTAAACCCCGGTCTGGTGTTATGACCGGGGCCGGAAGTATTGCGGATAGTTTCAATTTCGGCCGTTACGCCGAAGTCGTGCGAACATGTTGCCTTTTTTGACCGGATGGACGGCTGAATGTAGAAGAAAAAAAGCAGGTGCCCTTAAAGACGTAATGTCCTAAAGATAGTCCGTCCGCCGATCGAAGCGGGCAACGACGGATTGAAGATACTCGGAGCGAGCTGTTCTTCCTCAATCGTCACACGTTCTTATTGATCCATAGGCATACTCCCTCCTGTTATATTGTTAGTAACTCCAACGGATGAGGGGAAATATTTATCAAGCGCACAATCATCTTCTCGGGTGCATGAAAGTCGCTTGTGAGGAAAAATTATATATGGTGGGATGTATCTTACAATGACAATGTAATGACTTCAGTCCATATTGTCAAGGAATTTCTTCTCTGCACGATGCAATTTATTATCGTTGGAGATATCACCCAATTTTACCTTGTTATCGGCGGGCCTCAACGTGGCAGCCTCAAAGATGATTCGACGCGAAGCGATGAATCATCTTTGGGGATGTCGACTCTTTTATGTTGTGATCGGCGGGTTCTCAAACCCGCCGCGGTCGGTCTTTTCCTGGACCGACCGATCAAATATTGTGGGCGTGAGATTCTTCGAGACTCAGGAAACCTGTCCACAGGCCTCCTGAGCCTTGTGAAGGATCTGGCCTTTTAAGAAGTGGGCGGCAGACATCCTCGTCTGTCCCTCCATATAATGTCCTGTCAGGTCTTGACCGAGATTTATCGAGGTTGTGACCTGACAGCCCCAACTTTCTCCTTGCCATTTCCCCAAAACCTGATATCTTTCACAAGTGGATTACCACATCTTTGAATAACACCTCGGCGCCAATCCACAGAAGTTGACCAATGAGTAGGTCAGGGCCCTGTGCTCCTGACGATTTAAAAGTCTGAGTAGGTCGAAACCCCTGCGGTTTCGACATCTTTTTATGGATTTCCGCTTCTCTTTTGTCATTCCCGCTTCCCTTTTGTCATTCCCACGCAGGCGGGAATCCATCCTTACCCCAATTTTCCTCTTGCCATTTCCTCAAAACAGACTATCTTTCCTAAGTGGATTACCACATCTTTGAATAACACCTCGACGCTGATTCACAGAAGTTGACCAATGAGTAGGTCAGGAGCCCTGTGCTCCTGACGATTTAAAAGCATCGATATAATAATTATGTCAAATATTCGAAGATATCATTCGGAGGGTAATATATATTTTATTACAAATGTAACTCATCAACGATTGCCGATTCTTGTTAAACATTTTGATTTGCTTTGGAAAAGCATCGAGAATACAGGAAGAAATATTGAATTTAATATGATTGCATGGATTATTTTGCCCGATCATTTCCATTTTGTTGTTGACCCTTGTGGGCATGATATTTCTAATATTATGCAGCGAATGAAAATGAGTTTCTCGTCATATTATCGATCAAGATGTAAGATGAATTTTGGGCGTATATGGCAGAATCGATTCTGGGATCACATTATAAGAGACGATGTTGACTTGAATCGACATATTGATTATGTGCACATTAATCCCGTCAAACATGGGTATGTACAAAATCCGGTTGATTGGCAATACTCCTCTTTTAAGGATTATGTTGAATCAGGTTATTATCCGGAAGATTGGGGGCATGGCAAAATGGTTTTTAAGGTAGGAGCATTCGGTGAATAATGAATAGTCAGGAGCACGGGGCTCCTGACCTACTTTGCTGACCCTCCTTACTATAGTGCGTCAGTAGTTATAAATATTTAATGTTGACAATCTGGGAAGATGGACCATTATTGTTGATATGTCGTTCCGAAATTGGATAAAAGATATTGGGAAAAAGTGCATTGAACATTGGATTATAAAAGGTTCTTTTCTTTTATTATGCACCTTTGTTGTGATTTTACTAAGTAATCCAAAAAATATTGCATTGTTAATTTGGAATCATCTGAAGTCACCAATTTTTAGCGTTACTATTTATACAGGATACATTTATGTATTTGTAATAATTGCTCTTTATTTCTCCTATAAGATTTTATCAATTAAAACTAAGAAAGAAATAGACAAGCAAATTGAATGTACTGGAGCTGAAATTACTACTCCTCTATCTGAGATAGATGACAAACAACGAATAGATAATCGAACTGAATATTCTGGAGTAGAAATTCCTATTCCTCTTCCTGATAAATATGACAGACAACGAACTTTGGAGTACTTCCTTAGCTCATATAAGGTGACACATAAATATGATGAAGCAATCACGAAGTTGAGAAAGAGCTTTGTTGAGTTAGGCATTAGATGGGAATGGGATACGAGTGTTAAGATTGATGGTTCAATATACATAAGCAAAATACGGATGTTTTGTCCAGATTGTGATATGGAAGTT
>JBFMFJ010000296.1:0-4918 GCA_040752235.1 Candidatus Zixiibacteriota bacterium
GGTGTTCTTTACCGTCAAAGGCAATCCGCAATGCATGGAAATCGGAGATATTGATAATGATGGTGACCTGGATATAATTACGGGGAATAAAATACTGTACAGCATTTCGGTGCTTCCGAACAACGGGGATGGGACATTCGGCACCCATATCGACTACACTCTGAGCAATGAAGGTGTCAGGATCGCCCTCGCCGATATGAATGCTGACGGATGGCTGGATGTTCTTGTTATGGTTTCATATACGGGAATGGTCACGCTGTTCAATGACGGCGGCGGCGGTTTTTCGGGAAGTGTTATTCATACCCCATATAGCAGCGTGCTCACTCCCGGCGATTATGACTGCGATGGTGATATTGATGTGATCTGTACCGGGCCCGGCAGTTCACTTACCAAGTTCGTCAATGACGGGACCGGTGATTTCGAGGAAATCATATCTTACTTCGTTTACGATATTGGCAGCATGGCTGCGGCGGATTATAATCATGACGGGGGAATCGATCTCGCAATAGCCGGCTATTCGAAAAATAAGGTTATCTTAATGTTCAACACATTGTGCGTGGACAGCGACCAGGATGGTTATGGCGACCCGGGCTATCCGTCCAATACCTGTCCGACGGATAATTGCCCCGACATCGCAAACGGTGATCAGAAGGATTTTGACAATGATGGCATCGGTGATGTTTGCGATGAATGTACCGATTTTGATGGCGATGGCTACGGCAATCCGGGATATACGGCCAATACTTGTCCCGAGGACAATTGCCCATGGCGTTATAATCCGGACCAGGAAGATACAGACGGCGATAGTTTCGGTGATAGTTGTGATGTATGCATTAATGTGTATGATCCCACACAGGCTGATTATGATAATGATGATATCGGCGATGCCTGTGATGAGTGCACCGATCTTGACCATGATGGTTACGGTTATCCTAATTATCCGGCCAGCACATGCCCGCTCGATAATTGTCCTTTTTTGTATAACCCTGACCAGATCGACAGCGATCAGGATGGCATGGGTGATGCCTGCGATGGGATAAGCTGCTGCGACAAGCCGGGCGATGCCAACAACAACGGCTCCGTCGGTATTCTTGACGTTACTTACATCGTCAGTTACCTGTACAAGGGAGGAGTGGTTCCGCCGTGCCTGTCGGAGGCCGATCCTGATGGCAGTGGAGGCATCAACATTCTTGATGTGACATATCTGATTCAATATATGTACAAGGGCGGCCCGAGTCCGGTCTGCGGCCCGGATAAATAGCCGTAAAATGGAAATCGGATTTCCAGCGTATTTATATATAAGGAGTGAATCATATGAGAAAAATTGTATTGACGGTATCAACGGCAATTTTCCTCAGCCTGCTTTTGTTGGCATGCCCGGTTTCGGCCTCCGGCCTCAGCGCGCAGGAAGATCCCTGCTGCAATAAACCGGGTGACGCCAATAACAATGATTCCGGTCCGGACATACTTGATGTTACATATCTATTAAACTATCTGTATAAGGGTGGTGTCGCGCCGCCATGCATGGCGGAAGGGGATGTGAACGGCAATGGCTTAATTAATATTCTCGATGTTAATCACATCATCCTTTATTTGTACAAAGGCGGTCCCGGCCCTGTTTGCGGGCCCGATCCCTGGCCGGAAGGATAAGCAGTATATTGTCTGTGAGAAATATCACGGGCGGCTGAGGCCGCTCTTTTTTTTATCCCAAAAATGACATTGCCAAATATTATTTATATTCGTATCAATTGGTTGTGCAGCAACAGGAAGACAAAATTTACACCGTTACCGCCCTCACCCGGCTGATAAAATATACCCTCGAGGAGTCATTCCCCGAAGTCTGGGTGGAAGGGGAGGTGTCTAATTATATTCATCACTCCTCTGGTCACCGATATCTGGTTCTCAAGGACGAAAATGCCGTCATCAAACTGACCATCTGGCGCTCCCTGGGCCAATACCTCAAATTCGAGCCGGAAAACGGGATGAAGGTCCGCGCCTTCGGCAGCATTACGGTCTATGAAAAAGGCGGGAATTACCAGCTCAATGTTAAAAAGCTGATGCCGGTCGGCGTGGGAGAGCTTGAAGTCGCCTTCCGTCAGCTTTATGAAAAATTGTCCGGAGAGGGGCTTTTTGATGAATCTCTCAAGAAACCATTACCGGAATATCCAACCACAATCGGAATTGTCACGTCGCCGACCGGGGCGGCCATCCGGGACATTATTAATATCGCCCGCCGGCGTAATGATTCGGTCAAATTGATTCTGTACCCGGCTCTTGTTCAGGGAGAGGGGGCGGCTGAAAGCATTATCTCGGGAATACAATATTTTAACAGTCGTGATGATATCGATGTCATCATCATTGGCCGCGGCGGCGGTTCGCTGGAGGATTTATGGGCTTTCAATGAGGAGCCTTTGGTCAGAGCGGTGGTTGCCTCAAAAAAGCCGATTGTCTCCGGTGTCGGCCACGAAATCGACACCACCCTGGCGGATCTGGCGGCCGATCTCAGGGCTCCGACCCCGTCAGCGGCGGCAGAACTGGTAATCTGGGATAAACGAACCCTGATCCGGGATCTGGCCGATTATTTGTCGCATTTGAGCCACCTGCTTGATATATTCATCCGGCGACACAGGACTAATTTGGTCCAATATATGAATCGACCCGTCTATCAAAGGCCGGAAAGTTATGTCAGGGAAAGGGAGCAGACTCTCGATAATCTTTTGCGGCACTTCGAAAATGCCGGAAAAAATATATTGGAAAAAAAGAAAAACAACTTATCTTTGAGCCTGTCGCGGCTGGAATCATTGTCTCCGCTGGCAATTCTTAAACGTGGATATGCCGTTCTTATGAAACTGCCGGGCGGGGAAACTGTAAAATCGATAGAAGCCCTGACTTGCGGCGATATAATCGAAGCGGTTTTACAGGATGGCTCGGCAACGGCGGTGATAAAAGAGACTAAGAGAGCGTAATTGATATGGGCGCGGAAAAGAAAAAGTATAAGGATTTTGAGTCGGCCCTGGCCCGGCTTGATGAAATAACCCGCCAGTTGGAGTCGGGGGAAATCAAGCTGGAGGAGTCGATTGCTCTGTATACCGAAGGGGTCGAAATAGCCGCCTTTTGCAGCAAGACCTTATCGGAGGCGGAAAACAAAATTGTGAAGCTGAAAGAGCAGCATCAGGAATTGGTTGAAGTTCCTTTTGATGAGGAAGAAGATGGCGATTGATATGGCCTTGACCGGAATTGAGTATCTTAAAGAGAAGCGGGCCGAGGTGGATGCTCTTTTAAATGAATATCTTCCTCCCGAGAGCGATTTTCCTCAAAAGCTGCATCAGGCCATGCGCTACTCCGTCCTGGCCGGCGGAAAACGGATTCGTCCCATTTTGTGCCTGACATCCTATTATGCCTGCGGCGGAGACAACGCCGATATTATCAATCCGGCGGCCTGCTCGCTGGAACTGGTGCACACCTATTCGCTGATTCATGATGATTTGCCCTGCATGGATGATGATGACCTGCGTCGCGGAATACCGACTCTGCATAAAAAATTCGATGAAGCCACGGCCGTTCTTGCCGGTGATGCCCTGCACGATCTGGCCTTCAAACTTATCGCCCGGTCGGGGTCGGCAGAAGTGGTCAAAGAACTGGCCATGGCTATCGGGACATATGGTATGCTGGGCGGGCAGATGGCCGATATCGAGGCGGAAGGGAAGAGCGTCAATCTTGATGAAATAAAATTGATTCATTTGTTGAAAACAGCCGCTCTGATAAAGTCCTCGGTTCGTATCGGTGCCATGCTGGCCGGAGTGAACGGCAAAACTCTGGATTCATTGTCGGACTATGGTGAAAAAATCGGGCTTGCCTTCCAGATAGTCGATGACATGCTGGATGTCGAGGGTGATCCCAAAAAACTGGGGAAAGTCGTCGGCTCCGACTGCAAAAATCAGAAAGCCACTTATCCGGGAACTGTCGGCATGGAAGCGGCCCGGAAAGATGTTGATAAACTGATTGACGGAGCCATTGAGATTTGCCGCACTCTTGAGATTGATACGAATCATTTTATATTTATTGCCCGTTATATTGGTATGAGGGAAAATTAGTCGAATGAGCATACTGGACAGCATCAATAAGTCATCCGACCTTAGAGAGCTTGATGACGATCAATTAAATCTGCTTTCTGAAGAAATCCGGCAGGAGATCATTTCGGTTGTTTCCCAGAACGGCGGGCATCTGGCCTCCAATCTCGGCGTCGTCGAATTGACGATGGCCCTGCACCTGGTCTTCGATATCCCGACCGACCAGATTGTCTGGGATGTCGGGCATCAGTGCTATGTGCATAAAATGCTTTCCGGGCGCCGCGAGCGGCTTCATACCATAAGAAAATATAAAGGCATTGCCGGATTCCCCAAGAGGGAAGAGTCCAAAGCCGATCCATTCGGAGCAGGGCATGCCTCGACCTCTATTTCGGCGGCCCTGGGTCTGGCTACGGCTCGGGACCAGAGGGGATTAAATCATGAAGTGATCGCGGTTATCGGTGACGGCGCCCTTTCGGGAGGGCTTTCTTTTGAAGGGCTGAATAATGCCGGGGCTTCCAGAAAAAATCTCCTGGTCATACTCAATGACAACGAAATGTCAATCTCGAAAAATGTCGGAGCCCTTTCGAAATATCTGACCAACATTCTGGCCGACAAGAGATTTAATAAACTCCGTGATGAAATCTGGGAATTGACCGGCCGCTTCAAACGCCGCGATAAAATCCGCGCCATGGTTTCGGATATTGAAAAGTCAGTCAAAGGACTCTTTGTCCCGGGTTATCTTTTTGATAAGCTTGGATTTAGATATTTCGGCCCGATCGATGGACACGATTTATCGCTGCTCAAAAAGACACTGACGCAAATTAAAAGCATCTCTGGCCCCCGGCTGC
>JBFMFJ010000297.1:0-4916 GCA_040752235.1 Candidatus Zixiibacteriota bacterium
GACCATCCGGGGTATTATATCTGCTGCCCCCGGTTTTTATCATGAGTTGGAATATCCGCCTGCCTATATATCACCATATCCAAAGGAAGCATCAACATTTTCTGCCTCGATAACTCCGAGAGAATATCCGGAACTGAAGAGAATGTACGTTGGAAACGTCCAGGTCGACCGTTCCAGCTATGAGCATAAATCCATCACCTTTACAGGCTCTTTTTACAAAAAGGGCAGATATTCTTATTACTATACCGCCCGGTCGGTCGACGCTGATGACTATTTGAAATATAGAAACCGCATGAATTTGAAAAATGATATGCGGGAAACCAGTAATAAGGCGCTGGCCAAGGAGCAAAAGGATAAGGCCGGCGGCATACTTGCCATCAATATTCCCATCAAGTCCAAGGCCATGGAATCGCTTTTTGGCGAGGGCGGCGCCGGACTTAAGGTTTCAGGTTATCACCAGATTACCGTTTCGGGCCGCTCCCAGTGGGACGACCGAACCACGACCGCGACCTATCGGCAAAACAAGTTTCCGACTCTCAATATGGAACAGATCTCCCGCTTCGACATTAACGGGACGATCGGCTCCAAAATCACTGTCTCGGTATCTCAGGATTCCAAGACCGATATCCCGCTGGCGAACCGAATCATGATCCGCTACAAAGGTGATGAAGATGATATAATCCAGACAATTGAGGCCGGGAATACAACGCTGTCATTGCCCAATACCCAGTTCGTGGGATATTCATCCAGGATTAAAGGATTATTTGGCGTAAAAACGACCGCGAAAATCGGCGGCCTGGAATTAACCGCAATTGCCAGTCAGGAAAAAGGAACGACTGAGCGAACCACCGTCACGGCCGGCTCATCCTCTCGAAAGCAACAAATTCGGGACTATGCATACCTTGACGGCAAAATATTTGATCTCGGCCGTCTTAATAAGGAAAAATTCGATATTATAGATTTCAATCCAGCCGGGGGCGATGTTATCCAGGAAATAGCGGTTTATAAAAGAGTGACCTCAACGATGAACAATGCTCTCGGCACCGAGGCCAATATGTATGTTGACCCGGATGATACAACCGCGTACTCCGGGACCGAAAATATTTCCAATATTCTCGTGGAGGAAGTCCCCGCCGAGGAATATTATGTCGATAACAATGATTTCTGGATAATGTTTGATAAGGCAAATGCCGGGTCTTATGATGCGGAAATCGGAGTCTGGTTGGTGGTGCAAAGGGGTGGTTCCGGCGGCGCTATTGACACGATCGGTTCTATCGAGGCTCCGCCTTACCATTTGAAGCTTATCAAGGCCAGAAATCCCATCGAGTCATACCAGACTTTCCAGTATGCCTGGCGAAATGTTTATAGTATCGGGTCTCTTTCCGGAGGAGTGGAACTTGACGGCCTTGACATCAAAATTTATAAAGGTCTGGCCAATACCGAGGGAAGCGATGATAATCTGGACCATGATGAAGCGGGTGTTCCTTATATAACCCTGCTGAGGCTGGATCGCTATGATCAGAATGGTAATCTGACCCCGGATTATGTCGCTGATGTGTATTCGGATATTGTTATAGCCTCTGCGGGGCTTTTAATCTTTCCTGATCGAGAACCATTCAATATTGCGCTGACCGATAGTACTTCCGGGTTGGGGGAGACGGTCCCGGAAATTTACAACACAAAACGGGCCTCAACAGATGCCCTCAAGGCCAGTAAATACTACATCGAGGTCACATCGCTTACAAAGTCGAATGAAATTTCACTGGGCAAAACAAATATTATTGAGGGGTCGGAGCGAATAACTTCAGGCGGCATTCTGTTGCAGAGAGGCGATGATTATACTATAAATTATGATTTCGGAAAAGTGACTCTGGGTGATAATGTCAATCTGAACGACGAACTGTCCATTGATTTCGAGTACTCGCCATACATCCAGGCCCAGAAAAAGACGCTATTCGGCGTTCGCGGTGAATACGAACTCAACCCGAATCTGAAATTCGGCAGTACAATTCTGTATAAATCGGACAAGGCCACCCAGCGAAAACCAAAAATCGGCCAGGAAACCTCGAAAATGTTCGTCTGGGATGGCGACGTCAGTTTCAAGGTTCAACCGAATTTTCTGAGCACTTTCGCCGATGCCCTGCCGTTTTTCAATACCGAGCAGGAATCCAACCTGGGGGTCACCGCGGAGATAGCCCAATCTTATCCGAATCCCAATGTTGACGGTGTTGCATATCTTGATGATTTCGAGGGCAGCCGCGATTCATACTCCCTCAGCGTTTACAGAGAGTCCTGGTCTTATTCGTCAAAGCCGTACACCCTGGATGATTTTCATTTGCGCGGCTGGATGAACTGGTTCAATCCTTATGATCAGGTGCCGACCAAGTCAATCTGGAATAAGGATGTTACCGCCACCAGCAGCATGACCCAGGTTTTGCAGCTGAATTTCGAACCGGCGACGATTGACCGCCGTGTGGGCAATACTCCGGATACGCTGACAGGCATTGATTCAACCATGTCCTGGGCCGGCATTATGAGGGGTCTGATTGGCAGCGCCACCGATATGAGCCAGGCGGACATGGTGGAACTCCGTATGAAGGGACAGAAGGGTATTCTGCATATCGATATCGGTGAGATTTCCGAAGATATTAACGGAAACGGAAAAACTGATGATGAGGATGTTGTTATTAATAACGGAATCCTGGATGATACTGAAGATATCGGATTGGACGGCCTGGCCGATGTCGAAGAAACGGGTTATGATAAAAATACGAACCCGGATCCGGACGGCGATAACTTTTATTATGATGGCGCCAATAATCCATATTATGTCCGCTATATCAATGGAACTGAAAATAACAAGAGTGACGGCGGCACGCTGGGACTTCCGGATATTGAAGATTTCAACCGTGACCAGTCGGCGCAGACAAGAAATAATTATTTCTCATATCGAATCGATCTCAGCGATGAGTTCGACCGGTTTTTTGTCCCCTATTCGCGCAATGATTATGGTTGGGGGACATACCGCATTCCGCTGCGGGATTCATCCCTTATAGACGCCATTATCGGCAGCCCGGTCTGGGAAAATGTCGAGTTCGTCAGAATCTGGATCGAATCGCCCGATGGCCAGAAAATCGAAGGTCTGCAGATCGCCTCCGCAGAGATTATTTCGCCCAACTGGGAAGATACCATCATCATGCCGAGCTATGCCGTTAACGCCGACACTTCGACTCAGCAGCGATTCAGCGTTGCCGTAATCGGGACCCAGGACAATGATCCGGAGAATCCCTATTATACATCTCCGCCTGGAGTGACGGGATATCATGATGTGACCGCCGATATTGTCGAACCCGAGCAGTCATTACTCCTGACCTATGAGAATTTCAGGGTCTATGACTCGGTGACGGCAGATACCGGTTTGGTCGAACGAGTCCTTTTCGATACGCCGAATTTAATGGGGTACGGGGTCCTGAAAATGTTTATCAGGGCTCCCGAGGATCTTGCCGACGGATCGAGTCTGACATTCCTCTTCCGTCTGGGACAGAATAATCAGAATTATTATGAAATGAGAAATACGATCAGGTCGGATCAATGGATTGATACCAAAGGCTGGATTGATCTCAGCATGAATTTTGATGATATAACCGGATTGAAGGAATTTCTCGAGAGAGCCCGGCTGGACAATGCCGACACGAATTATATCGATTCGTCTATTAACGGGGTCCGGTATCGGGTATTCGGCAAGCCCAATATTACGAAAATAAAGTATCTGGCGTTCGGGGTGGTCCCGCTCAAACCGGACAGCCTTATCAGCGGCGATCTGTGGATTGATGAATTGCGCCTGACGGATGTTCGGAATGACGTCGGGACGGCAGCGCGAATTACCGCAAGCGGTAACGTCGCCGACCTGTTTACCTATAATGCCGGATACAGCTACGAAAACGCCTATTTCAGGAAAATCTCAAGCTCAACCAGAGGCGGCTCGACCGACAATCTGGGCAGCGGCAAATCAACCAGCGCCTATAACTATGGCGTCAATTTCAAACTTGATAAATTCCTGCCGCGGTCGCTCGGCGCCAATATTCCGGTCAATTACAGGTACAGCCGGAATACTTCTGTTCCACGATTGAAATACAATTCGGATATTATTCTTCCGGAAGAATTAAGATACGATGAGAGAACGGAAAGTATCACGAAATCAATTACGGCATCCGAGAGTTTTAATAAAAAAACCAAGAATCCGCTCTTCACCATCCTGCTCAACAATATGCGGACGAATGCGTCCTATACACGGCTGGATGGTATTTCGCCATCGGCTCCGATGTCAATGTCGGAATCTTATGGTTTCCGCTCTTCTTACGGTTATAACTTCGGCAAGGTGCCCGGAATCAGAGTGTTTTTCTGGACGCAGCCGATGCCGGTGGTAAGGCGTCTCAGCGGAAGCAAAATTTTCCTGATGCCGTCAAACATGTCAATGACGGCCGATATCAACCGCAGTCTGCGAATCAGTCGAAGTTCCGTCGGGGTTCTGCAAACGACCATGACCAAAACATTCGCAGGATCGTTCAAGACGACTTACAAGATTATGGAAAGTCTCTCGGCCAGTTATAGTATGGACACCCGTCGGGATATCTCGAATCCTGATTTGGTTAATATTACTTTCAATCCGGATAAATTTAAGCTTGGACGCGAGACAAAATACAGCCAGGCCTTCAGCGCCAGCTATACTCCGTCTCTTTTCAGTTTCCTGACCCACAAATTCAATTTCTCGACCTCGTATATTGAAGACTTCATTGTCAATAATAACACGCGAAATATGGCCGCGAACAAATCATATGGAGCCGCGGGGTCCTTTGACCTGCAGAAACTCCTTGGTGCCCAGTCGTCATCCCGGCGTTCAACACCGCGTAAACGCA
>JBFMFJ010000298.1:0-4909 GCA_040752235.1 Candidatus Zixiibacteriota bacterium
GTCTCAATACATGGTAAAAATAACCGGTGATTCGAAATCGACCGGCGAAGTCATACGGATTCTGACCATGATTATGCTTGGTTTCATCATGATTCATGTCGGTTATGAATTCGAAATCGACCGCACCCGACTGCGCAGCTATGGCATCGATTACCTGGTTGCCGCCACCGCCGCCGCTTTTCCCTGGATCTTCTGCGCTCTCTATTTCGTGTTTTTCTTCAATGATCCCGCGCAATGGGGTTCATTTGAAACCTGGACAAAATCGTTGTTGGCCGGACGATTCGCAGCTCCCACGTCGGCCGGTGTTCTGTTTTCAATGCTGGCCGCCGCCGGTCTTTCGGCTACCTGGTACTATCAAAAAGTACGGGTGCTGGCTATTTTTGATGATCTGGATACTGTTCTCCTGATGATCCCACTGAAGATGCTGATTGTCGGTTTGCGCTGGCAATTGGGTGTGATTGTTATCATTATGATAATATTGCTCTGGCTTGCCTGGAAATATTTGCATAAAATAAGAATGCCTGTTACCTGGATCTGGGTCCTGGGTTATGCCATGGCAATTGCTCTCGTATCCGAGGTCATTTACAAAGCGAGCAAAACCTTTGATGATGTTGTACCTATCCACATCGAGGTGCTTTTGCCGGCATTTGTGCTGGGATGTATGATGGCTCGCCCACATGGACATGATCCTCATAGTGATGACCGGCGTGAAGGTCATCAGGATGGACCCGAAAGCCCCGGGGAACAGAAAGTGACAACAATTATTTCCGCAGCCTTTATGGTGCTGGTAGGACTATCCATGCCTCCGATAGTGCTTGGCGGAGGTGATTGGCTGTGGATTGCCTTTCATGTAATCATTATTACCATACTGGCCAATTTGGGTAAGATGTTCCCGCTGTTTGTCTATCGCAAGGAGGCACACTGGAGGGAAAGGCTGGCGATATGTGTGGGAATGTGGCCTCGCGGCGAGGTGGGGGCGGGAGTCCTGATAATTTCGCTTGGTTATGGAATCGGGGGCCGGATGGTAACAGTGGCGGCGCTTTCATTGGCACTCAACCTTCTGCTTACAGGCGTGTTTATAGTGATCGTCAAACGCTTGTTGCATTCCGCCCCTTTATCAACTGAAAGAACGAATTGAGTCAATGGCGCATAAAAGGCGTTACCCATGAACGATATCGATAATCCTGATTCCTTGATAGAAGAAATGAATCGGTATTATGATGCCCGCGCCCGGTGGCATGACTGGTACATGAGTTATGAATCCAATGAAAAGATGGAGGAGCTCATGCACCCGATAATCCAGATTTTCGAAAATATGCTGACCGGTCGCCGCGTTCTTGAAATCGCATGCGGCACTGGCAACTGGACTCTAGTACTCGCAAAGCGGGCCGAATCGGTGCTGGGGCTGGATATAAGCCGCGCCGTGCTCGAAATTGCCGAAACCAAACTGGCCGGTTATAATAATGTGCGATTGATGCAGGGGGACGCCTATAATCTTCGCAATATTGATGATACTTTTGATGTGGTCTTTGCAGCCGACTGGTGGTCGCATATTCCGAAGGTCGGTATTCACCGCCTTCTGGAATCAATAATGTCCAGAATTCACTCTGGTTCAAGTGTCATCTTTCTAGATATCTCTCTCCATGAGTACTTCAGAAAGGAGCCCTGCTACTATGATCGTGACAATAACCGTATCAGTAAACGCCGGCTTCCCGATGGCTCGGAGTTTGAGGTTGTAAAGAATTTTCCGAGCGAATCAGAGCTGCGTAACCTTCTGGCCGATTATTCCAATAATATGGTTTATTATGATTTTGATTCACTTAAGCGTTGGATGGTCATCTTTGAGAAACCATAGTTATTCTTTGCCTGCCATGATCTGCTTATCGATCGCCAGTAGTTCCGTTATATAATTTGCGCCGTCATGATTTACATCATCAAAAAGATTGCGGGTTCTCCCAGTAGGCAGAACTACTTTCATATCGCCGGTGACGATTCTTATTTCCGGCTTATTAGTTACCCTGCCCATTTTTATAGGCGACCATTTCATTCGTTTCGATGTCATTATGAACTCATCCAGATATTTCTCGGGAATTGTAAATATAAGTTCAAATTCTCCATGTGGCCCGGCCAAAAAGGTCCAGAGCGGAAGACTATAACGTTCAGCCGCTTTCATTGCTTTCGGATGAAGAATACGCTCCAGAGGCATTTCTATATCAAAACCAACGTTATTCAACCGCATCAACTGATCAAGTGTCACCAAAGCACCATCGCTGGTATCCATACAGCATGATGCATAATTGCGCAAAATCCGGCCCTCCTCCAACCGCGCCACAGGCATAAATTCGATACTTTTCCCCCATCCTCGCCCCTTTTTCAACTGATTTATCAAAGCAAAGGCGCTTCCGATACCAAGCGGCCCCGATGCGAACAAAAGATCGCCGCAATTGCATCCCCGGCGTGTCATGTACCTGCCGTCGGCAATAATACCAATGGCTGTTGCACCCATTTGCATTTTATCCGAAATATTAGTGTCGCCGCCCAGAACATACAGACCATACTTCTCACATGCTTTTCCTATGCCACTCTGTAATTTATTCAGGAACTCATCGGAGGATTCGGGCCGTATGGTCTCGGTCAGCATTATTCCGATCGGTTTGGCGCCGACTGCTGCCAGATCACTGGCGCTCACAGTAACCATCATCCAGCCGATAAGATACGGATTCCGATAAAGCCCCGTCTGTATCTCCTCCACAATCGAATCAAACGTAACTGCCAGAATAATATCGGATCCGGGCAGACTTATCAGCTCCGCATCACTTTCATGCAGGGAATTTATCTGATGCGGCGCTCGCGGAAGTTTTCTCGCAAGCATTGAAATAAGTTCGTTTTCATATATATCATTCAGTCGATACATACTTGAATCATCCTATTCCTTAAAGTAAAACAGGCCTCTTGTGCCATGACTGTCTCGCCGTCGAATTCCAGAGTCAGTGGTTCTCTTGAAGAAATATGCAGGTATGATGCGCGCCGGACCCTGGTCAGGCCGTTATTTTGTCCCGAGCGGCTCAGTTTCCACAATGTCAGTAACTTCCGCGGAATCGACTGTCGTGCGACCAGATGCACGTGAAAACAGCCGGCGTTTATTTCGGCGGGTGTGCTATAGTGAAAGTTTCCGGAAAAATAGGGATTTCTTACTATCGCGACATTTTCAATAAAAATATCCTCCGGACTTTGCCCATTAATCTTTAATCCTATTTCTCTGGCCCGGAATCTGACCAGCGTCGAAAGGGCGGCATAAAGTATGGCACCCGAAGTCGAGTGCTCTTTAATATAGCCTAATATTTTATTCGGCGTGTTGAATGACAGATTTGCCTCGGCGGTAATCCCGATGCTTGAATTGACCAGCCAGTATCTTGTGTTTTGTTTGCCCCTCGCATCGAAATAAGTCACCACGCCTATATCGGACTGAATCGTATTGGCAAAATTTATTCGATATGGGACACATTTCAACATCCTGTCATAGCGGAACGGCTTATGAAAATCATTACTCGAGCCAAGCCCGATGGCGCCGAGTTTAATTTGTTTGAGAATACTATCCGGTGCAGCCGCCAGAGCATTTAGCAAAAGATTAATAGTACCATCGCCTCCGGCAGCAATAAACTCGCGCTCCCCTTCATTTATTTTCTTGGTAATGATATTCCGGTATTCTGCGCGGTTATCTAATTCATAGACTTCGTAGAAACCCAGTTGGTTTTGAATATCGGGTCTTATACGCATCCATTTTTCATGCGCTTTTCCGCCTCCAGCAAATGGATTTAACATGATCAACATATCTCATGAACCTCATATCAAATCTGCTCTTTCATCGGTCTGAATCTCAGGATGAGAATAAAAGTTGCATATAGTAATAATATTGCCGGAGTCCACGTAGGTCGAAGCATAATCGTTATAGAAGATAGCAGGAGTATAAAAGAGTGCACGGTTGGAGCAATAGATCGATAGGCGTCAGCCTCGCTTTCAAGCCGGTGCAGCCTGATCTGCCCTGTTATCGCCACTAATATTCCTGCAAAGTATAGACCTGATGCCGGCAAAATGACAATAGTACTGGTGATATTCGTGTAAATAAAAAACAGCGTCAATCCGGCTGCAGCGACTTCTGCCGCCGCGAATATATCACTTACTATAGCCGATATTTTGAAACCGAAAACAACCGGCATGGTCATGTAGCCGGTTGCCCTGTCCGCGGAAATATCTTTATAGTACCCAACCAGGACAAAATTCGCATATCCAAATAATACTGTCAGTATTGTAGAAATCAGAGCCGGGGTGATAATATTTGGGACTTCGGCGATTCCGTTGCCGCTGACATATCCAATTAAGCATAATGCGGCAACGATCCATGCATTATAAAATGGTCCGCCCCACCATCGGCGTTTGAAATAAGTATATGTAGCCAGACCTGCAATAGCCATTATACACAGCAATATATTAATTCTTGAAGCCGATATAAAGGCAATGCCGCTTATTGACAAGCCGGCAAGACTGACCAGCGCCACATCACGCCGACTGACTTTGCCCTGAACGAGCGGCCGGTACGGAGATGAAATCGAGTCAGTATCAACCTGCATACTATCGGTCAGCGCCTGGCCGAAACCGTACGATAGCAGAAATATAATCGAGAACAGGATGCCAGCCGGCAGGGAATTCAAACCCGAAAGCGCCAATCCCGTAATGCCGGCGGCTCCGGAGACAAAAAACAGGTAAGGGCGCATAGTGATTATATATGAAATGAAAAATGTCCATGAAGAGATGGCGACAGATCTCTTGTCCGATTCAACTGGACTCACTTTTTGCGCCGGATGCATTTTTGCGTCTTTCTTCACCATTCGACAGGCGACAAATATTCCGA
>JBFMFJ010000299.1:0-4890 GCA_040752235.1 Candidatus Zixiibacteriota bacterium
TACTAAATTAATTTGGCTTCGCAACCCCCAGAGCGGATTTTTTTAATAATATCCAATAAAAAAATTCTTATCGATAGGTATTATTAATAAAAAAGAACCCGGTGATTGGATCACCGGGTCCGGGTGAGGTCTGAGGTTGGGGTAGGGCCGCCGAAGCGGCCCTGATGACTATATGTAACAAAGGAACCTAAATTTCAAGAATATTGATATTTCCCGCTGATGTTCTCAAATACAATTCCGGTCCGCCTTCATTGACCTGTCCCTTCAAAGATGATTTACGGACTTTTCCGCGAATTGTTACAGGAAAATCTGTTTCAACATGTCCGGCGCTGGTGCTGGCGTCGATATCTATATTAATGTTCCGATTAAGATAAACGGTTACGCTGCCGCCGGATGTGCTTAACCGGCAGTCATCCTCGGGCTGTCCATCGATTTTGGCGGTGATGCTGCCACCTGATGTAGAGGCGTTTAATATTCCCATGACCTCATCTATCCTGATACTCCCGCCGGATGTGTGGGCCTGAACATCGCCTTTAACTTCCCCGATGGTAATACTGCCTCCGGAAGTCTTAACATCAACGTCCCCGGTGCATCCGGCCAGGGTGATACTCCCGCCCGAGGTTTTGGCCTCGATTATGCCGTTAATGTTTTCAAAATCAAGACTTCCGCCCGAAGTCTCAACGCGGACCTCGCCGGTTAAATCGTCCACCTCGATACTCCCGCCGGCAGTGTAAAGATCAAGGTTATATTCTTTGGGCACAGACACATGGAATTCCAAATTTATCGAAGCTCCTCTGCTGCCCCATATTGACCAGATATTGCGATTTTTGAACTCGGCGAAAATCGATACATCATCGCCGTCCTGCTCAAACTCCAGTTTAAAGTCCTCAAGAATATCTTCAGCTTTGCTTTCACTGTTTGTCCTGAGTTTGGCGGTTACTTCAATTTCAACCTTGTTGCCGGTATTGCTTTCGATACTTATGGAGCCCAAATCTGATTCTATATAAAGGGTTCCGCCGGATCCGACATCATAAGACTCTTCCCATGTCTTGACGACGCCGGCCTCCGAATCTGTCGATATGAAAAGGAAACAGCCAATGACAAAACAGGCTGTCGAAATTACCATTTTAAGGATGAATTTCATCAATTCCTCCTGCAAAGGAAATTATTTCTGTTTTCTTTTTATTTACTACGACAGGAATTAAAAAAGGTTTCCCTTCTCTTCCAAATGGGCGGCCGAATTGGGGAAAAAAGGCCCAAAAACCGACAATCTCGAGCCTCTGGCGAACGTAAATATGCTGAGTTCAAGAAGTCGGCGAAAACCGCTTGACTATTGATTTTAAACAATTATATATGACCCGTTACGGGAGGACTAAACGTTAATGGGTTTAACTTAGGAGCTCAACTCGTATGATAACGAAACAGCAGGCCCTTGATTATCACAGCAAGGGAAAACCGGGTAAAGTCGAAGTAAATCCGACTAAACCCTGTGTGACGCAGCTTGATCTATCACTTGCATATACGCCGGGTGTGGCTCAACCATGTCTTGAGATTCATGCCAATCCGGGCGACGTATATAAATACACTGCCAAAGGTAACCTGGTAGCGGTTATCTCCAATGGAACCGCTGTTCTGGGACTGGGAAATATCGGTGCACCCGCCGGAAAACCGGTCATGGAAGGAAAAGGTGTTCTCTTCAAACGTTTTGGAGATGTGGATGTTTTCGATATCGAACTGGACACCGAAGATCCGGATGAAATAATTAAATGTTGTCAGCTTCTTGAGCCTACATTCGGGGGTATCAATCTTGAGGACATTAAGGCCCCGGAATGTTTCTATATCGAAGAAACGCTGAAAAAGACAATGAAAATTCCGGTCTTCCATGATGACCAGCACGGAACGGCCATTATTTCCGGTGCAGCCCTGTTGAATGCTCTGGAACTTGTAAAAAAGAAAATTGACAAAGTCCGCGTCATCTTTTGCGGTGCCGGCGCCGCCGGAATAGCCTGTGCCAAGCTTTATTGTATGCTGGGCGTCAAGCATGAAAATATCCTTATGGTCGACACCAAGGGTGTCATCTATAAGGGCCGCGGCGATAAGTTGAACAAGTACAAAGCGGAATTCGAACGCGAAACCGATTGTCGGACCCTCGAAGATGCCATGAAGGATGCCGATGTCTTTGTCGGCGTGTCGGCCAAGGATATGGTAACGAAGGAAATGGTCAAGTCAATGGCCAGGGATCCCATCATTTTCGCGATGGCCAATCCTGATCCCGAGATCACTTATCCGGATGCCGTCGCCGCCAGGAAAGATGTCATCATGGCGACCGGACGTTCCGATTATCCCAATCAGGTCAATAATGTCCTGGGATTCCCGTTCATATTCCGCGGTGCCCTTGATGTTCATGCCACCGCTATCAATGATGAAATGAAAATTGCGGCCGTTAAAGCTCTTGCCAGGCTGGCCAAGGAAGACGTCCCTGACGAGGTCGCCCGCGCTTATGGCGTCGATCACTTCAAGTTCGGACGCGAGTATATTATTCCCAAGCCTTTTGATCATCGTGTGCTGACCTGGGAAGCCGGCGCAGTCGCCGAGGCGGCCATGAAAACAGGGGTGGCCCAGACGCAGGTCGATATAGAGGAATACAGAAAATCTCTGGAGCGGCGTATTGGCAAGGGTCGTGTGATCATGAGCGTCGTGACCGATAAAGCCCGCAAAAATCCCAAGAGGATTGTATTCCCTGAAGGCGATTCGGATCGTATTCTGCGTGCCGCTCATATCGTAGTATCCGAAAGCATTGCCAAGCCGATACTTTTGGGCGATCCCGATAATATCAAGACAGCGGCCGATGCGCTTGAGGTCAGCCTGGATGGCATTGAAATCATCAATCCCATTACTTCGGAAAAACGCAAACAGTATGCTGACAGATTATATGAAAAACGCTGCCGGCGCGGTATCACCAGGGAGCAGGCCCTCTGGACCCTTCGTGATCGCATCTATTACGGTATGATGATGCTTGATATTGGTGACTGTGACGGCGTTCTTTCCGGAGTTACGTCGACATATCCGACCACGATTCGTCCGGCGCTCGAGATTATTCCGCTTAATGAAGGTATCCATCGCGTCTCCGGATTGTATGCCATGATTCAGAAGGACAAGGTTTATATGTTCGCCGACACGACGGTGAATATTAATCCCGATGCCGAAGAGCTTGCGGAAATCGCCATCAGCGCCTCGCACGTGGCCAAGGCCTTTGACATCGAGCCCAAAATCGCCATGCTTTCATTCTCCAATTTCGGTTCGGCCCGATATCCGGAATCGGCCAAGGTCGCCAAGGCCGTGCAGCTTGTCAGAGAGAAAGACCCGAGTCTGATAGTCGAGGGAGAAATGCAGGCCGATACCGCTCTGATGCCTGAATTTATGCAGAAATATTTCCCGTTCTCCGAACTGAAGGAAGAAGCCAATGTCTTTATTTTCCCGGATCTTAATTCGGGCAATATCGCATATAAACTGGTTCAGCGCATGGGCGGACTGATTGCAGTCGGTCCCATTCTGATGGGCTTCTCCCGACCGGTTCATGTTCTCCATCGTACGCACGATGTCAACCAGATTGTTGATATGGCGGCAATTGCGGTGGTCGATGCCCAGCAGAACGGCAGGAAATAACTGCTTTTGATTCCAAAGCCGGGGTGACTGCCCCGGCTTTTTTTTGTCGAAAAGTTTCTGTTGCGATTCTACCGATTGCGGGATAACTTTGCATAATGATTATTTATACCGATAATCTTCAGTATGCCCGGTGCGCTTTGGTGAATTCCCCGGATTTTCGGCCTTTTGATGCCAATCGTGAGCCGGATCAATATCGCGCACTTATTGCGAGATTATTCGAAGCGAATGTTATTTATCGGGCGGAAGATAATACTTCCGGATTCTGGAAACATCTTTTCATAGTAAAGAGGGCCATTTGCTCGCATTATGATCTGGTGTCGGAATTTTGCCGCGAAAATATTCCTGTTCCCGACGGTTCATTATTTCTGGCCGGCTCCGGCGGGAATTTTCATGGATTTAAAGGGCGCCCATGGGCCGGTCTGGAGGGGAATATTCACCTGGTGACTTATTTTGAGCCGAATTGCGTTCTGGAACAGGTGGCCGTGAGTCTGACAGTCCTGGCGACCGTCTCGGTTGTCCAGACTATCGACATGATAAAAAGCCTTAAGGGTCAATCAGGAATAAAATGGATCAATGATATTTTGATCAATGATTCCAAGGTGGCCGGAGTCCTTGCGTTCACCCAGGCAGAAGGGAACAGTATAACGGCGGCCGCTGTCGGTATAGGCCTGAACGTGGAAAAAACCCCCCAGATTCCCATTTCTGATTTTGTGCCGAAGGCGGGGTCAATTCATCAGTTTGAGAATAGATCCGAAGAGACAAAATTCAGTCATGTCCTTGACAATCTTATACTTACTCTCGATAGGAATACGCGGCTTTTGCTGACCGGGAAATATAACGAGTTAATTGACCAATATCGACGGCGTTCGGTTATAATCGGCAAAAATGTCGCGATTCGACCGGATACCGATGATGATGAAAAAAAAGTTCTTTATACAGGGCGGGTTCTTGCGATCGGCGATGATCTTCGCCTTCAAATCGAAGGGGTCCCGCAGCCTGTTTCGGCCGGAAGGCTGGTTCTGATTCCCTGAATTTCCTTGACATTGATACTCTTAAGGTGTTAAATTCGAATGGGAAAGCTCGAGGAGAAAACTTAATCTTTATTGTCGCGGCGTCAGACTGACGCGGTAGTATTTATTGCTATTTGGCCGACAATTGCATTTTGGGGGATTTTATGGATTCACCTGATCTTCTTTCCATTTGTATTTCAGCCTTCATAGCAGT
>JBFMFJ010000300.1:0-4883 GCA_040752235.1 Candidatus Zixiibacteriota bacterium
CGTTCTTCTCAGTGCTGCCGTTGAATTCTGAGTATGAATTAAAATGGATTATAAGCAAGACCGCTGTTGTCGTCAATGCCCGGCTGGAAAATAGACAGATAAAAAAAAGGCCGGGTTACCCCGGCCTGTGATTAATACGGCAATCCGACCTATTTCATATGCTTGTTGACCAGCTTGGTCATCTCAAACATATTGACCTTCTTCTTACCGTCAAAGAGCGGTTTCAGAGTGTCATCGGCCATGATCTCTCTCTTGTTCTCGGGATTCTGAAGCTGATTCTTCTTGATGTAGGCCCAGATCTTCTTGGTGATCTCGGTCCTCGGAATCGGCTTGCTTCCGACAACAGCAGCCAGCATGGCATCAGGAGTCATGGGCTTCATGAAAGCCGGATTCGGTTTCCGCGGTGTTTTCTTCTTGGGGGCTGCTTTTTTCTTCGGGGCAGCCTTCTTGGCAGCCTTCTTAGGTGCAGCCTTCTTCGCGGGCTTCTTGGCAGCTTTTTTCTTGGGAGCTGCTTTTTTCTTCGCCGCGGGTTTCTTCTTGGCCGCTGGCTTCTTCGCCGCGGGTTTCTTCTTTGCCGTCTTCTTAACTGGCATGCCTTGCTCCTTTTCGTTTAGGAGTGTTAATGTTTATGCTGCTCTATTCTTTTACATTTGCCCGAATCATGCGTCGATGCAATCCTTTGATTATGATAAATCGTCTATGAACCTCGACGCCGTACGAAGAAATAAACGTGATTACACAATAGTATTGCAACAAAAATTTTTATCATAATGCTATTTTTTTTAATATTTTTTCATCTTAAAACGGCATCGCCTCTCAATGAAAATTCCATTCATGTCGCCGCGGCTGAAAAGATGGACCACCGCAACGACCTGTTTTCCGCCCCGGAGTTGCCGGGATGTCATCCGGGAACTTCCACCTTTGATAAAGTCTTGGCCCTGATGCCCGCTTCAATTAGCTCAACAGCCTGATCACTATCCATAAAAGTAGTGTTGAGAATCATGTCATAAGCCATAGGATCGTTGATATCGCGATGGAAATTGCGCCTGACAAGGTCGGCCCGGCTGCGGTCGAATTCCTTGATTTCATGCTCCGCTTCCTCAGGCGTAAAACCCTGATATTTCACCAGCGTCTCTATACGGCGGGAAAAGGAGCAGACTATCCGAACATGAAATCCCTGGTCGGCGGCAACGATAAAATTGGCGCATCGCCCGACGACTACCACCCCCCCATGTTCCGCAATGGACATAATCACTCGATAAAGGTGGCGGAAATAATCGGAAGTATCCACATACGGTCCCTTAAACATCCCCTCGAACCATAATTCAATCGAATGTCGGACCCGATCATCCAGAGACTCTATTACCTGGCGCCGATACCCGGTTGACTCGCATATTTTATCAATGACTTCCTTATGAAGGAAATCATAACCCAGCTTCTCGGCCAGTTTGGCGGCGATATGCCTGCCCTGGCTGCCCCGCTGGCGGCTGATGGTGACGATCGGTTTTATGATTGGTTTTTCACCCTTTTTCGCCGCCTCCTGCCACATCCGTTTTTCCAACTCCCATTTACGAAGCTGGCGGTCTATAATTGTCTCAATGGAACCCATGATTACCTCCCCCGAGAAAATTTATTGATAGATGATATATCCCGATATCCCACGCCCGGATCGGCCAATTCCCGGGCTTTTCCCTCTAAAGTTGAACGAATTCAAAGACCGATGATAATACAATATTCCGAAAAAAATTCTTTGATTTTCTACAATACAATATATATTGCGCTTCGTTATGCGCAAAGATGATTTTGAAATAAAAAACTACGCCCTGATAAAATCCATGGGCTTTAAATGCGGGCTGGAAATTCACCAGCAGCTTAATACCAAAAATAAGCTTTTTTGCCATTGTCCGGTCGGCCTGACCAATGCCCCCCATGATGCCGAGATCTTGCGGCATATGCGTCCGACGCTGTCCGAATTGGGCGAATATGACGGAACCGCCCTGATGGAATTCAAAACGAAAAAGAATGTCATTTACAGACTTTACCGCGACCGCACATGTACTTATGAAATGGATGACACGCCTCCTTTTCTGGTAAACCAGGAGGCAGTTGATGTTGCCATAAAACTGGCCCTTCTCTTCAACTGTAAAATAGTCGATGAACTTCATGTTATCAGAAAGCAGTACCTTGATGGTTCCATTCCGACCGGATTCCAGAGAACTATGATTATCGGAATTGACGGCTGGGTGCCTTTCAAAGGGAATAAGATTGAAATCTCACAGGTAAATCTCGAGGAAGAAGCCTGCCGCGAGGTGTCTGATATCGGCCACTGTATTATATTTGCCACTGATCGTCTTTCGATCCCGCTGGTCGAAATTATCACCGGTGCCGATATGAAAGACCCATCTGAAGCCGCCGAGGTTTGCCGCCTGCTCGGCAATGCCATGAAAGTCACCGGCCTGGTGCGCCGCGGAATCGGGACTGTCAGACAGGATGTCAATGTATCAATCACCGGCGGCAGCCGCGTCGAGATCAAGGGCGTTCACAAAGTCGGCAATATCCCTGACCTGACTGCCTCCGAAGCATACCGGCAAAAGGGATTGCTGGAGCTGCAGAAGATTTTTAATGAACGTTTTCCTGAGCCGGATGCAATTCCCTATCAGGAGGCGGTTTTCACCTCGATTTTCAGCGGCACCGCCAATCAGATTGGACGAAGACTCGAAAGCGACACCCCTCTCAAGGTCATGGGGCTGAGACTGCCTCGAATGGTGGATATTATTTCTTACATGCTCCAGCCGGAACGCGATTTCGGATTCGAGTTGTCAGGGCGGGTCAAAGTCATAGCCTGTATCGATACCCGGCCCAACCTGTTTTTCTATTCTCAAAGAGAAAAATATGATATTCCTGAAGAATTATGGAATGTTGTGGTCGACGAGCTGAAACCGGAGCGCGGTGATGACATCGTCCTGATCTGCGGACCTTCCGAAGACATTACGACCGCCATAAATGAGATTAAAATACGTATATCGGAACTTGCCTCGGGCATTCCCAATGAAACCCGCCAGGATATTAAGGACGGAACGACCGACTTCGAGCGGATTCTGCCGGGTCCCGACCGTATGTATCCCGACACTGATCACCCGCCTATCAGAATTCTCGAAGAAAGAATCGAGACTCTCCGTGCCGCCGTGGATGAACCCTTGTGGGAAAAGCAGCGGCGGTGGAAAGAACTGGGTTTGCATGATGAACAGGTAAAAGCCCTGTCCCTGTCACCTTTTGCCGAGTTGTTTGATCGCCTGGCCAGGGAATGTTCGGATAAGGAATATTCCGGCTACCTGAAAAAGATGGCGCATATCTGCGCCGACTTGTTCACCGGATTTCGGCGAAAGGGATACGATCTGGAAAAATGCGACAGGCTTCTGCTCTCCAAAATCATCAAAGGTTCATTCAATGGAAACTGGTCTTACAACAAGCTAAAGCAGATTCTGATACTGGCGGCGGATGGAATTATTGATACCGAAGCCTCTGAGATGAAGCTCTCTGACGGAGAATTCAATACTGCCTGGGAGAAATCATTTGCCGAATTCGCCGGTAAAAACAGCAATAACTCCAAAGATAAATTCAAGCGCTTTATTGCCGGAAAATTGTTTAAGAAATATTCCAATGTCAAAGATGTGCTGTCCCGGATAGACTCGCGGATGGCCTCGACCGCCACACTGAACTGACTATTCACCCCTGAATATGGCCGCGAATCGCGCGGCTGATGCCTCGGATGAAAAGCATTCTCTTGCCTTTTCATATCCGGCTTCACCGAGCCGCTGGCGCAGAGTTGAATCCTGCAAAAGCCTTAAAATCGCCCCGGCAAGAGCCTCGATGTTATCAGGCTCCACAAGAAGACCGGTTTTTTCATCATCTATTATATCAATGATGCCGCCGGACCTGGTACCGATCACGGCCGTCTCACACAACATCGCCTCGGTCAGAGCCAGGCCAAAGCCTTCATCTACCGAATTCAACACAACCAGAGCCGCTTTGTTATATACCTGACGAAGATCCCTCTGGTCGACCGGCTTGTGGATTTTGGCTCGTCCCTCCAAACCCAGCTCTTTAATCAGGCTTTCGAAATGCACCTTCTCGGGACCGGATCCATAAATACCGAGCTTTACATTCGGGCGCTTTTCAGAGACAATTTTGATCGCTTTAAGGAGCAAATCAATTCTCTTTTGTGCAGTTAATCTCGAAACCGCCACGACCAGATTGGGGTCCTCCAGAGTATTATCATCCGGATAGAATATCTTTTCATCATTGGGAAGAGGGATGATATCGATATTGTCCCCGATTGAATCATCTTTGGCCGTCACAAGGCTTTTCAAGTAGCTCGACACAACAGTCCACCGCTCTGACATTTTGATGGCTGATTTCAGATATGAATAGGCCATGGGAACACCGGTCAGCAGACGAACATCGGTGCCGTGAGAGTGCAAAAACAACCGGATATTGTCTTTGTATTTGCGTTTCAGCCGGCGGCCGATAATGGCATTCGGCACCAGCCAATGCACCGCGACAATACCTATATTCTCTTTTTCGATTACTTCCGAAGCCACTTTCGCAGCCGACCGCAAAAATTTCAGCAGACGGAAAATCTTAAAAGGATTTTTGAAAAGCTGACGGTGCATATCGCCGCGATAGGCAAAAGTCTCATTATCGTCCGAGGCATATCTGAACCGATAAATTTTTATCCCCTGAATTTCTTCTTTTTCCGGCATCGTGGCGTCATGAGGAGCCACCACATGGATTTCCATCCCCTGTTCCCTGAGTTTTCGGGCCAGCAGATGCAAAAAGACACCGGCAAAATCCCCGACAAACCGGATATAGTTGTGGGTGAT
>JBFMFJ010000301.1:0-4869 GCA_040752235.1 Candidatus Zixiibacteriota bacterium
TTTCGATGAGGATGATGCGCAGGCGCTGATTAAAAACTGTCTGGATGAACTTAATATTTCGCGCAACCAGTTTCCACCGGCTTCGATGCGCCGAAAAATTTCCGCGGCCAAAAACAAAATGATAGATTCCGAGACATTCGCAAAAAAGGCCTCCGGCTATTTCGAGTCCAGGACCGCGCAGGTTTATACTTTGTATGAGGAACGCCTTAAGCAATGCGGGGCTTTTGATTTCGATGATCTTATCTACCGGACGGTGCAGCTTCTGACCGGGCGCGAAAATATCCGCAACAACTATCGGCAGCGATTTAAATATATTCTAGTGGATGAATACCAGGACACCAATCATTCCCAGTATCAACTGCTGAGGCTGCTGATTGGGGAGCATAACAATATATGTGTCGTCGGCGATGAGGATCAGTCGATTTATGGCTGGCGCGGGGCCGATATTTCGAACATCCTTAATTTCGAGAAAGATTTCCCCGGAGCCAAAGTCATCAAGATGGAGCAGAATTATCGGTCGACCGAGATAATTCTGCAGGCCGCCTCGACCGTTATTGCCAATAATGTCAGCCGTAAAGGAAAAACACTCTGGACCGAGGTCAAAAGCGGCGATCCGCTGAGAATGTTTTTGAGTGATTCGGCCGCCGATGAAGCCACCATCGTTGTCTCGGATATCGAGGAAAATCTGGCGCGGTGCCCTTTGAGCGAGGCGGTTATTTTATACCGCACCAACGCCCAATCACGGCCGTTTGAAGAGGCGTTGAGGAGGAAGAATATTCCATACCAGATAATCGGCGGCATCTCATTTTATCAGCGCAAGGAAATCAAGGATTTGATGGCCTATCTGAAACTCATTGCCAATACCGGCGATGATATTTCATTCCAGCGCATTGTTAATTATCCCCGTCGCGGAATCGGCAACACTTCGATTGAGAAACTGGCGCAATTCGCCCGCACTGCCGGGAAATCGATGTATGAGACCTCAAGAATGGCCGATCAATGTGCCGAGCTGGGTTCACGTCCGCAAAAAATTCTTGGCCAGTTTGTCGAGTTGATCGAAAAGTATCGCAATCTCAAGGATAGTCTCGATATCGGCGAACTGACCCAGCAACTGGTTGATGATCTAAGGCTCTTGGAGCAGCTTATTTCCGAGGATCCGCTGGTTGGCCAGGGACGGGTGGAAAATGTCGAGGAATTTATTTCGGGGGCCAATGAATTCACGAATAATTACCCGGAGCCGAATCTGGATAATTTTCTGGCCGAGATAACGTTATATACCGATCTCGATGAATACAAGGAAATCGATGAGAAACTGACGCTTATGACCCTTCACACCGCCAAAGGGCTGGAATTCGATTCGGTCTATCTGGTAGGACTTGAGGAGGGGCTCTTCCCGCTGGCAAGGGCTATCGAAAATCCGATGGAATTGGAAGAGGAGCGGCGTCTTTTTTATGTCGGCGCCACACGCGCGCGGAAATATCTGCAACTGGCCATGGCGACCGTCCGCAACCGCTTTGGGGAAATGGAATCGATTCCATCCCGTTTCATAAAGGAACTGCCGCCCGCTCTAGTCGAAGTAACCGACCGGAGAAGCCATCACCGGCGCGAATATGAATCATTACGGTCGGTTGGATCGATGATGCGCCGCGAAAAGACCGAAGATGTCGGCGTTCATTATGAATATGAGCCAGAAGAAGCTATGCGCGAAGGGCGCATTGTCCAGCATAAGACATTCGGCCGCGGCAAGGTGGTCAGGGTGGAAGGAAGCGGCGAAGCGATGCGGCTGGAAATTTATTTTACCGGGGTCGGGCTCAAGAAAATCATGGCCAAATATGCCCAGCTTAAGATAGTCGGGTAATTCATACTCAGATCATTTTTTATACATCATTTTTTTATCATCATTACTAATCATTCCGGACATCCGACCGATATTACTCATAGTCGTTCATTATCACATCGGAAAGGCAACATAGATGAGCACCATAACTCCTAAAGAGTTAATATCAAAAATACATGAAATCGGGAGTCTCCCCCAGTCTCTCGCGGCAGTATTGAAGGTATTGAACAATCCAGTGGCCGGGGCGGATGAGATCGCCGGGGTCATCAGCAAAGATGTCGCGCTGACCACACGGGTGTTGAAAATGGTCAATTCGGCGCAATACAGCCGCCGCCACAAAGTATCGAAAGTGTCGGAAGCGGTGGTCGTCATGGGTCTTAACAGCATCAAGATGCTGACGCTGTCCAGTTCGGTATTCGGAATGATTCCTGACAAAGAATTAGGCGAAAAGCTTGATATCAAACGGATTTGGCGGCATCTGATTGAAACCGCCACCAGCGCGCGGAAAATAGCGGAGGCGACAAAATATCGCGATCCGGAAGAGGCTTTCGTGGCAGGAATTTTGCATGATCTCGGAATCATCATCATGCTTCTTTATTATAAAGAGAAGTATCTTGAGGCGGTCGATATCATGAAGAATGACAAGGCCGGGCTGACGGCCGCAGAGAAAAAGGCTTTCGGCTTTACCCACTGCGAAGTCGGCGCCGAGATGATCAATGCCTGGAAACTTCCCCCTCGGCTGGCTTTCGTGGTTCAGCATCATCACCAGTTCGATGCTTCCGGCCTGATGCCCGAGGATTCCGATCTGAACAGCATTATTTCACTGGCGGACAGACTAACTCTTGGGCCGTTCGATGAATATTATCCCGAGCTGGAACAGAATATTATGTTTATCCGGTCATCGAGCTCGAAAATGAATCTTGAGATCAAAACAGTCAATGCCATCCGCAAGGATTCGATTCATCAGGCCCTACAACTGGCCGAGTATCTCGATCTCGAGGTCGGTGAGATTATCGATATTCTCACCGAGGCCAACGAGCGGCTGGCGGAGATGTATTTCTCTTTGGAGAAGATATATATCGACAGGCAAAATTCGCAGGGACAGGAGAAGGATCAATTAGTCGAGGTGGTTGGATAACTGCGTTTTCATTGACACTTACCTCCTTCCATAGACGGCCGGCACTCCCACCCGGCCGTTTTTTTTGCGGGCAGACCCTTCGAAGCTCAGGGTTTGCGAAGACGTCTGCCGAGCACTTCTATTGCGCACATAATAATTGTAGGGCAGAACCCGAAATCCCGTCAAAACGGGATGCAGAGGTTCTACCAATTTTTAATAATGGTCATGAAAGATGGCGGAACCACTTCGCCCCAATATTAAATCGGGGACTCCGGGTTCCGCCCTACACTATATCTTCCATAGGCATCAATTAACACCATGTGTGGCTTGCGGATAATTTTTGTAAAAAACCTACAAAAATTATCTTGTCAACGCGGCGGAAATTGATAAATTGACCCAATATTTTATTTAAGGGAGATAAATGAATATGCCGCGATTATTGTCCAACAAGAAATTCACGATGGCCATTGTGGTCATCTTCGGATACCTGATTTATACCATGGCCTTCGGGCAACATCAGCCGAACGCCGTCCCAGATACCGCCGCTATCGTCGAAGAAATCGCCGATTCGATCACATCGGATATTTCACCCGATGTCACCGAGGCAACGGAAACGGCAATCACTCAGGAGACAATCCCGGCCGAAAGCCACGGCGAGGAAGCGACCGGCGAAGGCGGGGGTGATTCCGAGAAAAGTGAAGTGGCCGATGTATTGCTGGGATTGATCGTTATTCTGCTGGCGGCGAAACTTGGCGGAGACATCTTCGAGCGGTTCCATCAGCCGGCCGTCCTGGGCGAACTGGTGCTGGGAATGGTTATCGGCAATATGACTCTGGTCGGCTTTGACTTTTTCGAAGTATTCCAGCACAGTCTGACACTGGAGGTACTGGCCGAAATCGGGGTTATCATACTGCTGTTCATTGTCGGTCTGGAATCATCGGTGGCCGAGATGATGAAAGTCGGCACGGCGTCATTCATGGTGGCCACGTTTGGTGTTGTCGCGCCGTTTTTCCTAGGGTGGGGCGTATCGATTCTTTTCCTGCCGCAGCATTCATTTTATGTCCACATGTTTATCGGGGCGACTCTGACGGCGACCTCGGTCGGTATAACGGCGCGGGTGTTGAAGGATATCGGGAAAATACGAACACG
The DNA here is from genome assembly GCA_040752235.1 of Candidatus Zixiibacteriota bacterium. Classification (GTDB taxonomy): domain Bacteria; phylum Zixibacteria; class MSB-5A5; order GN15; family PGXB01; genus PGXB01. Next base: position 4,104 of record JBFMFJ010000301.1, read on the forward strand.
CGAGGCCAAGATTATTCTTGGCGCGGCGGTAATCGATGATATCATGGGACTGGTGATACTGGCGGTGGTGACCGGTATTATTTCGGCGGCCGCAAGCGGCAGCGACGGCATCAGTTCATTCCAGGTCTTTTTGATTATTGCCAAGGCGATCGGATTCGTGATCGGGGCGATAGTTATCGGACAGTTCCTGATGCCGCATATTTTTAAAGTCGGCAGCAGGTTTAAAGTCTCGGGCGTGCTTCTCTCGATCGCACTGATGGTATGTTTCACGCTGGCCTTCCTGGCGGATCAAATCGGCCTGGCGCCCATCGTGGGTGCCTTTGCGGCCGGATTGATTATGGACAAGCTATATTATAAAGATTTCACCGACCGCGGCGAGCATCATATCGAGGAATTAATCGAACCGATCGGAGTTTTCCTGATTCCGATATTTTTCGTCCACATGGGAATGAATGTCGATCTGGTCACATTCGGGCATACCGATATTCTCCTGTTCGCCGGAGTCATGACGCTGGTGGCCATTATCGGAAAACAGGCCTGTGCCCTGGCCATTTTCGACAAGACTATCAATAGAATGGCAATCGGCCTGGGAATGATACCCCGGGGCGAGGTCGGTTTGATCTTTGCGGCAATCGGCTCCAAAATGGTCCTGAACGGTGAGAGAATCATTGACTCGGGAACATATTCGGCAGTTGTCATCATGGTGATGGTGACCACATTGGTTACACCGCCGCTTTTGAAAGTTTCTCTTTTGAGAGGTGACAAG
>JBFMFJ010000302.1:0-4852 GCA_040752235.1 Candidatus Zixiibacteriota bacterium
ATCATCCGGGAACTGAAGATCGTTGACAGTCCCCTCGTAGTCGGAGATGCCGACAATGTAAGCATATTTGTGAGCGGGATTGGGATTGGGATCTGCTGAGCCGGTGTCCGGCGGGGGTTGAGGAGGTCTCTTCTCGGCAAGCGGTAAAGCCGAGGTGGCCATGATATGCTGTTGAATTACGGCCTCCGGTCGGTTCTCAATAAACTGAGGACGCTGGACCAGAGTTCCCAGAGATGTCTGGCCGGTCGGCCCGGTTACTCTGGGAGATTCGCTGCATCCGAAAACCAATAACAGGACACAACAAACAGAAAGAAACATCAATAGCTTTTTCATCGTTAGGTCCTCTCTTTATATATATGGTTTGTGGTTAGAGTCAAGACTGTATCATGCCATATAAGTCCTCCTATATCAATGTGTTAAATAAACATATAAATAGATAAAAATATCTACTTTATATGAGGAAAAAAACTGCATAAATATTTAATACCTGCTAATAATGCGGGTAATTTTCTATGAAGCTAATTAAACGATGCAATACCCGGTAATCCAATCCCATAGAATACAAAATATACAATAATCGATTAAAAACAATAAAAATTATTGCCAGGACCCTTCCTTTATTTTGAGGGAAATAAAATTTCCTCATGGCCGGCTGCAAAATGTTGCACAAGAGGCAGAGGGGCAGGGAGGCATTCTTCTGTTTGGCCCGGCAAATGCTTTCGAGGGTAGACCACAGTCAACCCAAAAGCATTCATTAATTTTATAATGTCCCGGCAGAAAACCGTGCGAACTTTCTCAGAAAATGTCTGTTTATAAATTATTAAACTTTGTGAATTCTGGCCGCTTTGTTAAAAAGCCGTGGAAGGGTAAGTTAATGAAGAAGAGAATAGTCTTTTTGATTCCCGTTTTAATACTGGTCGGCGGTTTTGCCGCTATGATGATACTGATAAGCATGCGTTCCGATGTTCCCCGAAGAACGCCGGAGCCGCGCCCCAAGTTCGTGGAGGTGATGGTGGCGCATCCGGAGAGAAAAGTCGCCACAGTTTCGGGGTTGGGAAGAGTCACCAGCGCACAACCTGTTGATTTATATAGTGAAGTCGTAGGGACCTTAATGCCGGGAGATATTCCTTTCCAGCCGGCCCAATCCTTCAAGAAAGGCGATCTCATATTAAAGATCGATGATCGCCAGATCAGGCTTGATATCAACAGCGCCAAGAGTGATTTTCTTTCGGCGCTCGGGAATGTCCTGGCCGAAATTAAATCCGATTACCCCAATGAATACCAAATCTGGCGGGACTATTTCGATGCCTGTGATTTCGAGCACTCCATGGCTCCGCTTCCGGAATCCGACAACCAGAGAATCCGCCTGCTCCTGTCCCGATTCAATGTTTATAAATTATATTATTCCGTCAAAGACATGGAGATCACTCTCGAAAAGCATTATTTTTATGCCCCATTCGACGGTTCGATTGTCTCCGCCGATTTGCGGGTCGGTTCCACAGCCAGAAGCGGTTCTCATCTGGGCCAGATTGTCAATCTGGAAAACCTCGAAGTCGAACTGCCGGTAACAGTGAATGAGGTCAAATGGCTTAAAAGAGGCACGCCGGTGACGCTCACTTCGAGCAGTTCGAAGGGAATCTGGAAAGGGACTGTCAGCCGTATCGGCAGTGTCATCGACCAACGCACCCAGACAATTCCGGTTTATATCTCAGTTCGCCAGACTAGTGACGCTCCCTTGTACGACGGTGTCTATCTGACCGCCGCGATTCCCGGTATCGAAATTTATCCTGCCGTTACGCTGCCGCGCCATGCCATCTATAGTGACAGCCTGGTTTACCTGATCGAGAATGGTGTTCTCGCTGAAAGGAAAGTGTCAGTTGCCCGCAAAGAAAAAGAGACGATTATAATCGACGATGGCCTTAATGAGGGTGATTCTGTCGTGGTCGATCTTATGCAGGGCGTGGTCCCGGGGATGCCGGCAATGCCGCGTGGGGCAGCTTCGATGGAGCGGGGTAAGTAATGAATAGAATCATTTCGTTTATGGTTCGGTACCCCATCTGGCCGACCGTCTTTCTCTTCAGCATAATGATTTTCGGGCTGATATCATTCAGTCAGATACGCTATTCTTTTTTCCCGGAAACAAAACCTGACACAATTTCGGTGCAGGTGATCTATCCCGGCGCATCACCTGATGAAGTTGCCGAAGGGGTGATCCTCAAGATTGAGGAGCAGCTTGACGGTCTTGACGATGTCGAAAGGGTGACCTCGGTCTCCAGGGAGAATTTCGGTTCGGTTACGGTTGAAACCAAATATGGGGCCGACATCGATAAGGTCACCACAGATGTCAAGAACGCCATCGATGCCATCAACTCGTTTCCGGCAGGGGCCGAAAAACCGCTTATATTTGCCCAGAAATTTCGCAGCCGCTCATTGTCAGTGGTCCTGTCCGGAAACACCGATCTTTATAATCTGAAGTATATCGCCGAGGAGTTTCGGGATAATCTTTTGGAATCTCCCGAAATTACACAAGTTTCGATTTCCGGACTGCCCGACCTGGAATTCTCGATTGAGGTTTCGGAAACTGACATGCGGCGTTACCAGTTGACATTCGATGAGATCGCCGGCGCTGTCAATAATGCCAATATCAATATCTCCGGCGGGAAATTCGATACCGAAAACGAGGAAATTCTGATCAGGACCTGGGGGCGCGATTATCATGCAAACCAGTTGCAGGATATTGTCATTCGGGGCAATTCCGATGGTACGGTCGTTCGCCTGAAGGATGTGGCGACAATCCACGAAAAGTGGGAGGATATTCCCGATAAAACTTATTACAACAGCCGTGCAGCCTTAATTCTTAATATAGATCAGACCGAACAGGAAGACATTCTGGCCATTGCCGATGTGGCCAAGGAAGAAGTCGAGAGTTTCAATGCCACGCATGACAATGTCAAAGCCGCAGTCCTTGATGACCGCACTATCCCGCTTCGCCAGAGAATAGAACTGCTTGTCAAAAACGGTATTTTCGGCTTGATGCTGGTCATGATTACGCTGGGCATTTTCCTGAATCTGAGATTGTCATTCTGGGTGGCAGTCAGTATTCCTTTTTCATTTGCGGGTATGTTCATTATTGCCACCGCTATTGGTATTACCATCAATGTCATCTCGTTATTCGGGATGATTATTGTCGTTGGTATCCTGGTTGATGACGGCATCGTGGTCGGCGAAAATATCTATGTTCATTATGAAAAAGGGAAAAGCGCCTTGAGGGCGGCGGTTGATGGTACCCTTGAAATGACGACTCCGGTCATAACCTCGGTCATGACCACCGTCGTGGTTTTCACGGCGTTCTTCTTTATTCAGGGTATCATGGGCAAGTTCATGTGGCAAATGGCCCTGGTGGTAATTGCATCACTGCTGTTTTCGCTTTTTGAGGCCTTTCTGATTCTGCCGTCGCATCTGGCGCATTCGAAGGCGCTGAATCGCGTTCATAAATTAACCGGAGTCCGGGCGACAATCGAAAAAGGTATCAGCTACCTGACCAACAAAATGTATGCCTCCACGCTACGCGCAGCTCTGAAATACAAATGGATTACCGTGGTTCTTCCGGTGGCGATGGTGATGCTTACTGTCGGCCTGCTGGGCGGACGATTTATCGGGACGACTTTCTTTCCGTATGTCGATTCCGACACCGTACCTATTAATGTCACTCTGGTAGCCGGACGGCAGGAAGCCGACACCGATTCCCTTCTGGCCCGGATAGAGCGTGTCTGCTGGCAGGTCAATGAGGAAATGAAAAAGGAACGTCCCGACGGACAGGATGTCATTTTGGGCATCAAGCGCGAAATCGGCAGCAATGATTTCGGCGAGACGGGGAGCCATACCGGAAATCTGACTCTGCAATTGCTCGATGGTGAGGTCCGCAATGTGGAAAGTTTTGTGATCGCTAACCGAATCAGGGAGGCAGTCGGAAAAGCGCCCGAGGCGAAGGAAGTGACTTTCGGAGCGGCGGGCCGATTCGGAAAGGCTGTCTCGATAAGTCTGCTCGGCAATGATCATGAGGAACTGCTTAAGGCGCGCGATGTATTGAAAGCGGAACTGCAGAATTTCAGCTCTCTCAAGGATGTCACCGACACCGATGAAGAGGGAAGGCGCGAAGTCAATATTACTCTTAAGCCGCGCGCTTATGCGCTGGGTCTTGATCTCGGCGATATCGTGGGCCAGGTGCGGCAGGGATTTTTCGGAAAAGAAATTCAACGGATTCAGCGGGGGCGTGATGAGATCAAAGTATGGGTGCGCTACCGGCCGGAGGACCGCTCATCATTGAGCAATCTCGACAATATGCGGATCAGAACTCCGGGCGGCGCCGAGTATCCGTTCAGCGAACTGGCCAAATATACGATCGAGCGCGGTGTCACCAGCATCAATCATCTCGACCGGAAACGCGAAATCAGGGTGGAGGCGAATCAGACCGATGTCAACGAGGATTTACCCCCGATCCTGGCCGCAATAACTAATGATGTCCTGCCGCGGGTTTTGGGGCAGGTACAGGGTGTGCGAGCATCATTTGAGGGGCAATCCCGCGAAGAGGGGAAAATGCAAAAGTCGATGATGATTGCATTTTCGGCAGCCCTGCTGATAATGTTGATTATGGTCATTCTGGTTTTCCGATCGCTGGCGCAGGCCATTATGATTTTCTCCCTGATTCCTATCGGTATCCTGGGGGCCATCTGGGGGCATGGCATTCACGGCCTGCAGGTCAATATCCTTTCGGCGATCGGTATGATTGCTCTCTCGGGAATTATTATCAATGACAGTATCGTCTTCATCGATCAGATAAATCGCAACCTCC
>JBFMFJ010000303.1:0-4835 GCA_040752235.1 Candidatus Zixiibacteriota bacterium
TGTGTCTTATGCACCAATGAATATGCATCATCAAAGAATCATTGACATCATGTAGGGTTTGACTTATCTTTAACCGTGTCTTACCGTATTGTCCTACGTTGCGGAGGTGTTCTTTAACAGTGAAAGGAGACTGTATATGCAAAGAATGCTCTGTTGTCTCGCGGTTTTAATCGGTCTTGTTCTGGCAGTAGTGCCCGGTTATGCAGGTGACGTCCTGAATTATCAGGGAATGCTTACCGATCTTTCCGGCAATCAAGTTCCTGATGCCACCTACAGCATTTCATTCAAGATATTCGATGCACTTACAGAAGGTTCGGAATTGTGGTCCGATGTATTTCCGGCGGTGCAAACATCGAAAGGACTCTTCGGTGTCCTTCTCGGCAGTCAGGCCGACCTCGATCTCGGCGCGCTGGGGAGCGGGAGCCTGTATCTTGAAATTCAGGTGGGAAGCTCAACAGCGCTTACGCCAAGGACGCTTCTGACGTCTTCGCCCCGCGCGGCAAGCGCCGGCAGGATAATCGGATCGGTCGAAACCGGGGACAACTCGCTTCTGGTAAAACGCGAGGACGGAGAATCCGGCATTCTGGTGAATTCCCCCGGCAGCAAGGTTAGTATTTACATGTTTGCTCCTCAGCCGGAACCGCCCAAGGAAGTGCTTGAAATATCATCAATGAGCAGCAGCGGAGCGGTTATTAAAATGTTCGCGCCTCAGCCGGAACCTCCGAGGGTGCTGCTGCAGATGAACGGCGACGCGGTACAGGGACCGAGCATGGACTTTTTCGATGAAGCCGGTCAGGTAATGGGTATCGAGCCGAGCCCGTTCAACAGCGGATTCAGTATAAATCTCTTCGCTCCGCAGCGGGAATCACCCCAGCAGCTTGTTGAAATACGAGGTGATTACGGTTCGGGAAACTCTTCGGCATTGACTATGTCCGGCCTGTTACCCGGCGGACCCACCATACCATTGGCCAGTATGACCGCCCGGGAAGGCATCGGAACTTTGCGAATCGGCCAATCAACCGATTCGGCGAACAGCGGCCCGCTGATCGAGGCAATGTCCAACGGAACCGAAAGCAGCCTGGTACTTAAGGGACCGACGATTGTCGGTACCCCGGCTTCGATAATTTCGGCATTCACTAATGCCGGCGCAAGATTGGGAATAGGCGCCGGAGCTCCGACGCATGCTCTGGAAGTAATCGGGGACATCTGTTACACCGGAAGTATCGGCGCATGTTCGGATATAAAGTACAAGCGAAATGTGAGAGAGCTGGACGGCGCGCTCGATGCCGTTATGACCATGCGCGGCGTCCGGTACGAGTGGCGCACGGACGACTATCCGGAAATGCGTTTTGGCACATGCCCGCAGGTCGGATTTGTGGCGCAGGAAGTGAAGGAAGTGCTGCCGGAAGCGGTGATCGAGCAGTCGGATGGTTCTCTGTCGGTGGATTACAGCCGGATTACGCCGCTACTGCTTGAGGCGATTAAAGAATTACGGCTGTTGGTCGATCGTCAGCAAGTGGAGATCAATGAATTACGGTCGAAGCTTGAAGAAAAAAGCCGATGATGATGATAATGCTGTAATTTGTACCGTGGCAATTGCATGTTGTTATCTAATAAATAGGATAAAATGCTGCTCCCATGAACAAAAGGCAGGAGGTGCCCTCCTGCCTTTTCTGCATTGCATTGCTCGAAATCACTCGAATCAGAATTCCTTACACCTTAGTACGCTTTTTTGCAATAACAAGTTATAAAATGCGCAAAGAGACTTTATGTGTAATCTGGCCAGCTTACAATCAGAAGTAAGTAAATGAAAAGAGAGTGAATTGTCGTGACCGACGGTAGATAGTCCTTGCTTTTTGGGTCAGTTCAATGGATATTGATAATAAGTTTGCATGTTCGATAATTATTAGTTGGTGGACTTTTGTGTAAGGAAGCTTTGTGTGCAAGTCCTGAGGTTCACTGTTTTTACGGTAGTATTTTTCCTGACAATAATACTTACTCTCACGGTCGGCTGTTCCGATGACGACGAACCGACCGCGCCGCATACGCCCGAATGGAGCTGGGCAAGCCTTAATAAAGGCATGAGCGGTATAGTGCTGGCACTGTCGGTTTATGACGGTAAATTGGTTGCAGCAGGGGTTTTCGATTCCGCCGGTGGAATAAGTGCAAATAATATTGCGGCCTGGAACGGTTCATCCTGGACGACTCTCGGGAGTGGGTTGAACAATGAAGTCATTGCCCTCACGATTTATGACAACAAGCTAATTGCCGGAGGCAGTTTCACCACTGCCGGCGGTCAGAATATTAGAGGTGTCGCAGCCTGGGATGGCTCGACTTGGATTCCGCTGGGAACCGGTATGAGCGGCGGTCTTGTTGGTACAGCGATAAACGCACTCACTGTCTATGACGGTAAATTGATTGCCGGTGGCAGTTTTACAAATGCCGGCGGAGTTTCCGCCAGCAATATTGCCGCATGGGATGGAGCATCGTGGGCGCCTCTTGGAAACGGGGTAAATCAAATGATTGATGCCCTCTCGGAATATAACGTCGAATTATATGCAGGAGGATGGTTCGATAGCGCCGGGGTGGCAGAGGCCTCTCATATAGCGTCCTGGGACGGTTCGACATGGTCGCCACTCGGTACCGGTGTTAATGAAGTTGTGGATTATATGGTTGTCTACGGGAATAAATTAATCGCGGGTGGGTATTTTTACAATGCCGGCGGTCAAAACATAAGTAACATCGCCGCCTGGGATGGGTCCACATGGTCATCGCTTGGTACGGGAACAAACGGTCAGGTGAATGGGCTTGCCCTCTATAATAACCTGCTTATCGCCGGCGGATGGTTCACCACAGCCGGTAATGCAAATGCCAATAATATAGCGGCCTGGGATGGTACCTACTGGTCGCCTCTTGGAACAGGGGTGGGAGAAGAAGGAGTCCTGGCTCTGAGTGTCTATAATGATTTACTGATTGCCGGAGGACTTTTCACGACTGCCGGTGGAGTAAGCGCAAATAGAATCGCCTCATGGGGGTATAGATAAGTCACTGAAGGGTTGTTGTAAGTTCCAATAAGGGTACTGCCGTATTGTACATTATCAGTGTATTCTATGGCCTATAGGTTGTCTTGCATTACGTGGTCGAGGCAATTTGGAAGTCGGAATAACTGCGTATGAAATCTTCATTTATTATCGCCCTTGTCATCTTTGTAGCCTGTAATGCCATTCGTTTCATTTATGAGTTACTTAAAAAGGACGGGAAGATAAATCCTCAAAGTACCCCTCTTTTTATCTTTATTTTACTGGTGATGTGCATTTTATGGCTAAGCTGGTTTGCCATGTGTCCTCAGGATCCGCTGCGTTTGATATTACCGGATAACATACGATGGATCGGGCTGGGAATCTTCATTGCAGGGTTGATTCTGGCTTTCGGGGCCCTGATTCAGCTTCGCGGCGTTGAGAATATCAATCATCTTGAAACGCAATGGCTGTTTTCGAAGTTGCGGCACCCCATGTACCTGGGCTTTATTTTCTGGATCCTTGGTTGGGTAATCTTTTATGGGGCTGTTCTGAGCTTTTTTGCCGGTCTTATTTGCATTGGTAATATAATCTATTGGCGGTACCTTGAAGAAGAGCATCTAGCTGGAATTTATGGGGATAAATATCTGACCTACCGTAAGCAGACCTGGTTTTAATGATTGCACGGGAGAAATCTCCAGACCCGATTTTCTCATCTGAAAAAAAGCTTGACGGCGCTATTAATCAGGTTAACTTAAGAACCAATAATTAAATTCCGTTGAAATCCGTCAGAAACCGGGCGTGAAAGTTATGATATGAAACCATCTGTAGCATTTATTGCAATTACATCGATATTGATACTTCTTTCTATATTTCAGATTACTTTGATAGTAGGATTACCGCTGGGCAATGCCTCATGGGGCGGACAGAATGAAGTCCTGCCGGTTGGATTGCGGATCGCAAGCGCGGCATCAATTGTAATTTATGTCGCAATGATATGGATTGCCCGCCGGCGGATTGTCGATCCTCATACAAAAGGGTATCGTATCTGCGCCTGGGTCATTGCAATTTACTTCTTCATAAATATATTTATGAATTTACTTTCTGCCAGCAACTGGGAGCGTCTTTGGGCTCCGGCATGCCTGATTCTCTCCTGGGCGTTTTTCTCACTGGCCAGGCGCAGGAAATCATAGTCTATTGTTTTTCCAACAGGTAGCTGCCGATGAATCCCCAGGTGTAATAAGCCTGCGAGTCAAAAGATATCATGCCTTCCTTTTGAAGAGGAAGCCTTCTCTATAAAGCGAGCTACGGATGCTTAAGTGTGAATGTAAATAGGACTGGCAACAATTGTGATCACTCTTGCATGGTCACCTTTTATTCCGTTCAATCTCTCCTGCCTCGATTTAAAATATGCTGATCCAGCATGGCAATTAGTTGATCCCGGGAATAACTATGCCGAGGATTGTCATTTTCATCGAGGAGCCTGGCCAGCAATTCATTGAGCACCCGGTCCCCTTCCCATTTTGTGCCCACAAGATATTTTGTCTTTGGTTGTTCCGAAAAGAGAGCATCATAAACTGCCACTGCCACAATCTCAGGTGAGGATGGTTTCCTTCTCGTTTCCGATTCTTCGCCGTCATCCTCGGGAGGCGGTTCCTGCTCAAAGGAGGCCAGGACCTGTTCCGCCTCTTCGGCAAACGGCTGCCGGACACGCTTGAAACGCGCGATTGTTGCCGGCATCGAGTTGGCGCCAATATTGGAGACAATTCCACCCGGCTGAATAATGCTCGCCCGGATTCCGTAGTCATTCAATTCGTA
>JBFMFJ010000304.1:0-4826 GCA_040752235.1 Candidatus Zixiibacteriota bacterium
ATGATGAAGAGTACAAGATTATTCCTGGCAGTATTGATGATACTGTCTCTTCTTTGTTTGAGCGCAACCGCCAAAAATATATCCTGGCGTATAGACAAGCTTGAGGTTGTCCCGAAATCAGATTTTCAAAAATTGACAGCGGTGGATGTCGATGCCCAACTTGTCCAGCCGACCTATACAATACCGATTACAAATACCGGCAAGCCGGTGATTACTACCAGCATGCAGGGCGGTGATGTTATCGCCACAGCTACTGTGATCAGCAGCCTTCCCTACCTCGACAATGGAACAACGGCGGGATATACCAATAATTATGATGAAAGCTGTCCGACGACTTCGTCATCGCCGGATGTAGTCTATTCATATACTCCGGCCATAGCCGAGCGTGTTGATATTTCAACCTGCGCCTCGTCATATTGGACCAAGCTATATATTTATACAGCCTCGGATACCCTGAATCCTCTGGATTGTAATCAGTATTCCGATTCCTGCGCCGATCCCTATCGCGGTGCTATCTGGGGAATGGACCTTTCCGGCGGAACCACCTATTATTTTGTTATTGACGGATTCGGCGGTCAGTCGGGGAATTATGTACTCGACATCCAGGCCTGGCCCCCGGTTGACACGACTCAGCTCCATCCGGCCCTGGCCGACGGCGGTAATGGCATGCTGCTGTACGCCTTCGAGTTCAACGAATATGATTCGAATTTGTTCTGGATGGGTTCCCGTGATGATGGCGCCACCTTCAGTAACGCCATTTCCTGGAATCTGACCGGCAAATCCGGAACATATCCAGCCGCCGCCTATTGGGGCGACAGCACCCGTTTCTTTTCGACACTGGTTGTCGGTCCGCAGCAGAATAACGGCGCGGCCCTGTTCTATATGGAAGCTCCCGATGCCGCGGAACCATCAACCTATCTGGGCGGCTCCTTTAACTGGAGCACCAACGGCTGGTCGAATATCCTCATGACCGACATTGACTGCAATAACAGCCTCGAGGAATTCCAGTTTGGTATGATTTCTTTCATTATGACGCTGCAGTCAAGCGGTTATATAGATATTCCTCTGGCAATACACCCCGATTCCATCGGCGGTACCGGCAGCCTCTGGGTGAGTTTGCATGGATGGCTGGCCAATGGAGCGAGAACAACGGCGATTGATATCGATCCGTCCAACCTGAATGCCTACATGGTATATGATTACCTGAACGACAGTTCAAACACCTGGATGCTGTTGTACTGGCAGGATAATTTCGCCGACTGGGGCGGCGCGTTTGAAGGCGCCTGGGATCTGAACGGCGGCGACACATCAAGTCTGCGTTATCCCGATGTCTCGGCGACGGCCGGCAATGATGTTGTCGTCTGCGAATACTTCGAAGCCAATGCCACCGATACATCCGACATCGATATCGTGGTCGGAACAGTCCTCGGCGGCGATCTGACGATATCCGATATTACCCTGCTGGCCCTGGCCGACACCGAGTTCGATGAACGGTTCCCCAGAATCCGCGATATCGACGACAGCACCTATATAGTCACTTTTATTCGTAATGACACCCTTTACTATGTGCTTTCAACAGATGTCGGATTGACATGGGATCCGCCGATCATGGTGAATGATGCCGATCAGCTGGCTTATGCCGAATACAGATCGGTTGATATCGCCGAATCGGACGGCTTCGTGGTAAAGGTAACCTATGAATACATGAATGCCGCCAAGGGTGACATGATTTTCGTCGATACCAAGGAACTGCAGATTTACTCATATCCCGACGCCGATGCCGACGGCGTTCCGGACTTTACGGACAACTGTCCCGCTACATATAATCCCGGTCAGGAAAACAGTGATGCCGATACCTTCGGCAACGCCTGCGACAACTGTCCGAATGTGACCAACCCGACCCAGGTTGACGGCGATGGCGACACCGTCGGTGACCTGTGCGACAACTGTATCAGCACGCCGAATACCGATCAAATCAATTCTGATACCGATCCGTTAGGCGATGTCTGCGATAATTGCCCGACCATGGACAATACCGACCAGGCGGATGGTGACGCCGATGGAGTCGGCAATGTCTGCGATAACTGCGAATTCATTTACAATCCGCTGCAGGAAGACTCTGACCTGGACGGCATCGGTGATGCCTGTGAATGGATCTGCGGCGATGCCAACGGTAACGGCTCCGTGAATATTCTGGATGTCACTTTCATAATCACCTACCTTTACAAGAGTGGTCCAGCGCCGGATCCTATACAATCAGCTGATGTCAACAACACCGGTTCGGTTAACATCCTTGATGTTACCTTCCTGATCTCTTACCTGTATAAGAGCGGTCCGGCACCGAATTGCCCGTAAGACGGATTTCACCTGATATGAAGGGACGGTTTAAACCGTCCCTTTTTTTTTACCTGCGACCGAATCTCATATTATTAATGGCTTGCCAACGGGAGAATTTGGAGTATATTGATACTAAGTACCTGCCGAATAAAGGAGTATCATGCTATTGAAGAAAATCATCTTTATCCTGCCGCTATTGCTGATTTCATTATTCGGCAACACCAATGCCGATGATACCACATACATTCAGGCGAGAATTCAGATAGACTCCAGGGAAAATCTGGATTCTTTGATGGGGCTGGCGCTTGATATTGTCAATAGAGGAGACTACTTCATTGAAATCGTCACCTACGATAAACAAATTGACGAGATTGAAGCGCTCGGTTTCAAAACTGAAATAGTCCTTGATGATATAACCGCCTTCCTTCAATCGCGACTTCCGAAAGACAAAGACATGGGCGGTTACAAAACTCTTGCTGAAATCAACAGCTACCTGGACGGAATAATCGCCGATCATCCGACGCTGGTATCTCAAAAGATAAGTATAGGCCAGACCATTGAGGGGCGCGATATGTGGGCGGTCAAGATTTCCGACAACCCCGGGCTTGACGAGGATGAACCGGAGATACTCTTTGGGGCGGCGATTCATTGTCGCGAGGTAATTACACCCGAGGTCCTCTTCTATTTTATGGATTATCTTACCAATAATTATAAAACCGATCCGGAGGCGGCATTCCTGGTCGACAATCGTGAAATGTGGTTCATACCCCTGATAAATCCTGATGGCTATTATTATAATGAGTTAACCGATCCGGACGGGGGCGGAATGTGGCGTAAGAATCGGCGCAACAATGGTGACGGCACCTATGGTGTCGATCTCAATCGCAATTTCGGCTATGAATGGGGTTATGATGATGAAGGCTCATCGCCCTATCCGAGCGATCCCACTTACCGGGGCAGCGCTCCTTTTTCCGAACCGGAGACTCAAAACGTGAGGGATTTTATTATATCACATAATTTCGTGATGACAATCAATTATCACTCATACGGCAACTATGCGTTGTACCCCTGGTCTTACGACGAGTATTATGCCGTCGACCATGACATTTATTCCGTCCTTGGCGACAGTGCGGCATCTTTCAATGGCTATACTCCAGGGACTGCCTGGGAAGTCCTTTATACGGTTAATGGAGGTTCCGATGACTGGGGCTACGGTGAGCAGACATTAAAGGACAAATGTTTCGCATTGACGCTTGAGGTCGGCTCCTATGAAGATAATTTCTGGCCGGCGGTCGAACGAATTCCGGAGTTGGTCAGCGAAAATCTTCAACCCAACCTCTTTTTCGCCAACATTGTCGGAAATGTTTATATAGTGCTTCCGCCACTTATACCGGTTCCGTATGTGCCGGACACGGTGTTTTCAGGCGGCTATAATATCTCCTGGCATATCGAGGATACTCTCAATCCCCCGATACAGTTTGAGCTGGTCGAAATGCAAAACAAATTAACCGGATTAGTCGATTCAGCGGCGGATCTCGAAGACTGGATGACAAATGGTTTCACGGTGTCAGGGGCGAGATATTATTCGCCATCCACAAGCTTTTACTCCGGCTCAGGCAATAGCCTTAATCGGTATCTTCAGACGGCCGAGATGATCACTGTCGCCGAAAATGACACGCTGAAATTCCGGACATATTATGATATTGAAGATGATTGGGACTATGCCTATGTGGAAATTTCCACGGATGGTGTTTCTTTCAGTCCTATAGAAGGCAATATATCGGCCAATAACAATCCGCACGGCTACAATCTCGGCAATGGCATCACCGGCTCATCGGGTGGATGGGTGCCGGGGCTGTTCAGTTTGGCCGATTTCGCCGGGCAGCAGGTTTATATCCGCTTCACCTATCGGACCGACGAGTACGTGGCCGAGGAAGGATTTTATATCGATGATATTTCGCCGCTGGTGGGCTTTGAAAATATAATTCTGATCTCATCGGAAATTTCGGACACTTTATATACTTTTTCAGATAAACCGGTCGGAGAATACTATTATAAGGTAAGAGCCAAAGATGCCGAGGACCAATGGAGCCAATTTTCTGATCCCGTAATGACTTATGTAGTTGAATCGCCGTATTTTTGCGGAGATGCCAATGGCGACGGAACCGTCAATCTTCTGGATATAACTTTCCTTATAAGCTTCCTGTATAAATCAGGCCCATCGCCCGATCCATTCGAATCCGCCGACGTAAATAGCTCCGGATCCGTTAATATTCTGGACATTACCTACATTTTAAGTTATCTTTATAAAAATGGCCCGGCGCCAGACTGTCCTATTTAGGACAATATGTAAAGAGAGACTATGACAAAAAAAATATCGATTTTGCTGCTGGCTGTGGGCCTGCTGATAATCTGTTTCAGCAGCTATGCCGGTGACAGCAATGATGAAGAATACCTGCCGATCGAACTAACTCCGGAAGAAATGCTCC
>JBFMFJ010000305.1:0-4813 GCA_040752235.1 Candidatus Zixiibacteriota bacterium
ATCAACGATAATGACATCGTGTTCTCAATCGGCCCGGCCGGCACGGGTAAAACCTATCTGGCGGTGGCGGTGGCAGTTGCGGCATTAAAAAATAAACGTGTCAACCGGATAGTCCTGGTCCGCCCGGCAGTCGAAGCAGGCGAATCACTGGGTTTTCTTCCGGGAGACATTAGGGCGAAGGTTGATCCATACCTGAGGCCTGTCTATGATGCCCTGCATGAGATGATGCAGGCCGAAAAAATCAAGAAACTGATCGATCTCGGTGTAATCGAAATTGTCCCGCTTGCTTTTATGCGTGGTCGAACGCTGAATCATACCTTCGTCATACTCGACGAGGCCCAGAATTCCACGCCGGCGCAGATGAAAATGTTCCTGACCCGGTTGGGTGAAGGTTCCAAGGCGGTCATTACCGGCGATATAACACAAATCGATCTGGATGAAAACAAGTCTTCCGGACTGGTCGTGATTCAGAAAATATTAAAGGGCGTCACAGGTATCGAATTCGTATATTTAACGGACAGGGATGTCGTGCGCCATCCATTGGTGCAGAAGATTATTCGTGCTTATGAGAAGTACGAAAAAAAACGCCGAAAGGGGTAAAGAGGGACCACCCCTGACATATGTATAAAATCCTGATAAGATTAAAGAGACTGATCAAAAGGTTTCTGAAGGTCAAGGCCGAAACGCGCCAGCTGCCCAGCACGCGTACCAGCAGCAAAATCAACAAATATTTAATGCTGTTTCTGGTTTCCGCCGCGATTGCCTTTCTGTATCCGGTCAGCGATTTCCTCCGTCCATTTGATTTCCCGAGAAAAGGCGAAATCTCCCAAAAGGATATAATCGCCCCTTTTCAGATAACCATGCTGAAATCGGAGCAGGAATTGCATGAGGAAAGAGAATCGGCGGCAAATGCCATCCCGATCATTATCGATTGCGACACCTCGATCGTTGACTCCACCCTGCAGAAATTCAGCCGCTTTATGAACCAGGGAGCGCAGACGGCCACCCTGATTGACTCTGTCGTAAAATTACAGCAGCTTTCCCAGGAAAGCCGCGATTCGGTAATCGATTCCTTGAAGAATGTGATCACGCAGGAGTTTCCGACGTCACGACCGGCGACCATCGAAAAACTGCTCCGAAATAAAAATATCAATTATACCAGATCCATTATTGAGGACATCCTGAAAAATCAGATCTACTACACCGGCGTTCTTGCTGATCGCGGATCATTGCCGGAGGCGAAAAATCGTTCAGTTATTGTCAGGATCGGCAACCGCGAGATCTTCATGGTCCGCGATAAACTTCTTGATCTTTCGCTGGCCTATGTAAATCTTCTGGCGGCTCTGAATAATCGTTATCTCATCGATTCTTTCAATGTTGATGAGTACTATGAATATGGCCGTGATTTCATTGTCCCTAATCTGACGGTCAATATCGACGAAATAAATAACCGTCGGCTGAGCGCCATGAATGAGATTTCAGATACCAGTGAAGTTGTCACAGTCGGCGATGTCATCGTCCGCGCCGGCGCTCAAGTCAGCCAGCGGCAGGAAAAGATTC
Organism: Candidatus Zixiibacteriota bacterium; assembly: GCA_040752235.1. Lineage (GTDB taxonomy): Bacteria > Zixibacteria > MSB-5A5 > GN15 > PGXB01 > PGXB01. Next base: position 1,561 of record JBFMFJ010000305.1, read on the forward strand.
TCGAAGAGATGTATCGCCAGGAGAAGTCCCTGTCAGAAAACAAGAACTGGTTGACGCCTTTGATTCCGGAACTGGTTCGGTTTCTACTCATCGTAATCTGTTTTCTGGCGATGTATCTGTATTTCTATTATTTCCAGCAAAAAGTCTATATGTCCAATCCCAAGCTGCTGGCGCTCTTTTTCGTCTATGGCCTGGAATTGGTTCTGATATACTTCATAGGCCTCAGGTGGGATTTATCGATTTACCTGTACCCTGTGGCGATATTTTCGATCCTGATAACAGTTTTATTCGATGCTGAAATCGCCACTTTTAACACTTTTATCCTGGCGCTGCTTTTGGGGATACTCCAACGGTTTAATTTTTCAATCTCGCTGGTAGCAATAATTGTCGGCCTGGTTTCATGTTACTCTATACAAAAAGTCCGGCATAGATCGGATTTTTTCAAAGCAGTCCTTTATTTGCTTTTGACATATACCGCCATGGTTTTTATTCTCGAATCATTTAAGGTCGTGCAGGGCGAGAAACTGCTCAACCTGCTCGGTTTCGGATGGGCCAATGCCGTGCTGTCGCCGCTTCTGGCCATGGGTATACTGCCGGTATTTGAATCGCTATTTGGTTTTACGACCAATATCACTCTGCTGGAGTTGTCTGACTTGAACAATCCGCTTCTCAAACGGCTTGCCCTGGAAGCGCCGGGGACATTCCATCACTCATTCCAGATCGGTAACCTGGCCGAGGCCGCGGCCAAGGCGATCGATGCCAACCCACTGCTGGCTCGAGTCGGGTCATACTATCATGATATCGGCAAGATGGAAATCCCGGAATATTTCGTAGAAAATCAACTCGGCATTAAATCCAAGCATGAAAACCTGACACCCACCATGTCGGCTATCGTTCTGGTATCGCATCTAAAAAAGGGAAGACAGATCGGGGAAGAGGCCGACCTGCCCGATGAAGTTCTTAATTTTATCGAGGAACATCACGGCACTATGATTATGACCTATTTTTATAATAAGGCCAAGGAAATGGGTATGACCAATCCGCCGGAGGATGAATTCCGTTATCCCGGACCGAAACCTCAGACCAGGGAGACGGCGATTGTGATGCTGGCCGACTCGGTGGAGGCCGCCAGCCGGACATTAACCGATCCCAAACCGGCCAGAATCAGAAATCTGGTGCAGAATATTATAAATGATCGTTTCCAATCGGGTGAACTGGAAGAGTGTCCGCTGACGCTGAAGGACCTGGCCATGATTCGTGAATCATTTACGCAGGTTCTGATCGGAGCCTTCCATCACCGGATTGAATATCCCGACAAGGATGAGAAAAAGTAATGCAAATAAATATTATATCTGAATCCAACCGCAGAATACCGCGTAAGTCGATCATTAAACTGATTGAAATGATTGAAGATGACGAGGAACCCCCGGATAGTACGGTCAATCTCGTCTTTATCCGCGACCGAAGAATGGCGATTTTGAATCGGGATTTCCGCGGGAAGAAGGGTGCGACCGACGTTCTTTCTTTCAATATCGATGATGAGCCCGGTGAGGATGCCGTTTTCGGGGAAATCTATATCTCCACCGATACGGCCGCCAGGAATGCCGCTTCAGACGGGATAAATTTCTCAAGGGAAATCCTGCAGCTCTGCTGCCATGGTTTTCTTCACCTGCTCGGTTATGATCATATGAAAAAACGTGACGCCGAGATTATGCGGACGAAAGAGGCATACTTTCTGAAAAGGATGGGACAATGATTCTCGCGGCCTACATACTTATGGCGGGTCTGATTTTCTACATCGGATATGTCCTGTCATTGTACTCATCGGTAGCCTATATTGAACCGGAACGTATCGAGCATGTCGCCGAGAAGCTGTCCGAATTCCGGCGAAAATATCTTTCCGAGATCCTCGACACACCGCGTATTTCCATACAATTGATAATTGTCTTCAAATCGCTGGCGCTTCTCCTCCTGACCTTCCTGGCGATTCTTGTCGGCGACTACCTGATAGATACATTTAATTTTCGTGTCGGACTCACTTATGCCATTGTCCTGGTTGCTATCTGGGCGCTTTACCTGATTTTTATCGAAATTCTTCCACGCCGAAAAGTCCTTCGGCTGGGTGATCGCCAGATTATAAAGTATCTGCCGCTTTATGTCGGTATCTATATTGTTTTCAAGCCGATTGTTATTGTCTTTGGACGCGTTTTCGCCCGCGATAAAATCGATAAAATTCCTGAGGAGCAGAAGGAAGATATTATCGAGAGAGCTATCGAAACGCTCGCCGATCAGGCCGGCGTTACCGAGCCGATAATTGAGGAAGATGAAAAGGAAATGATCGGCCAGATTTTCCAGCTCGATGTTACCGAGGTGCGCGAAGTAATGGTGCCGCGTGTTAATATAAAAGGTATTGAAAGAAAGACCGGCATTGATGATATCCGTGCCCTGACGAGGGATGTTGGATATTCACGCTATCCGGTTTATGAAGAGACCATCGATAATATCATCGGCGTCCTTTATGTAAAGGATCTTTTTACAGGATTCACCAACGGGACGGCCACCTTCGACATTACCAATTACATGCGCGAACCTTATTTTGTCGCTGAGAAGAAAAAAATCAGCGATTTGCTGGCCGAATTCAAAGCCAACAAGGTGCATATTGCCATCGTTATCGATGAATTCGGCGGCACTGCAGGTTTGGTCACGCTGGAAGATATTCTCGAGGAGATCGTCGGCGAAATTCAGGATGAGCATGACTTCGAGAGTGAAGCGATCATCCGCCTGTCGGACAATTCCATTCGCGTCGATCCCGGTCTGGCGGTCGAAAAGCTTACCGAGGAGTTCGATCTGGATTATGATCTCGGCGAATTCGAGACGGTCGGAGGATTGATCTATGATCTGGTCGGATCGGTACCGACAGCCGGGACAATGCTGCGCTGGAAGGATATTCTCCTGGAGGTCGAGCGGATAGAGGGACAGCGTATTCTCTCGGTCAAGGCCTGGGTAAAGAAAGACGCCGGGGAATAGACCGGTATTTGCTTAATGGGACTTCCCGGATTTCTCAGAGATATTTATATATTTGGATTATAATCCAATAAAAAAGTGCGGCTTTCGCCGCACTTTTCTGCAATTGACTGGAAAAAGGTTAATTACTTAAGTAAAGATAACTTCCGGGTGGAACTGTAATCACCCGCCTTGAAGGTCGCAAAATAGACACCGCTGCCGGCCAGATTCCCATCGGAGTCCTTGCCGT